>CAJXMP010000147.1 GCA_913056515.1 uncultured Lewinella sp. | reverse complement strand
GCCTTTGCACTCTCGGTGGAACCACATGCCACCACCAGGGGTGCTGCCAGAGCGGCAGCAGCGATTGCTTTGAGTTTCATTTATCTCCTATCAGAACTTGTACTTGGTGCCGACTTCAACCTTCCAGTCGCGAGTGTCATCGCTATCTTGGAAGACATTTTCCCACTTGCCATAAGCAGAGAAGGAATCAGTGAGCTTCAGCTTGCTGCCGACTTCAAGCACCTTAAAGGTGTCACTGCCACCGCCGTCAGGGTAAGAAACACCCAGACCTGCTTCGATATAAGGGGTCAGACGACCCATTTTGGTTTCATATCCCACGCGACCTTGATGCACTGCTTTGCTGTAGTCTTCATCAGTGCCTTTGAATTCATGCTTGGACTCCACATAGGGTCCTGCAAGGGCAGGAGTCGCCAGTGCAGAAGCTGCCAGTGCGGCTAGTGCGATTGCTTTCATTTGAAATACCTAGGTAAATTACAGGTCCGAGGTTTTGACGCTTGGACCCATATATATTACCACGCTTAATGCCTTCTTAAGGTAAGGTTCGGTTAACTGTCAGAAATCTCATACACTTTGAGTTTCTGGTGGTCTGGAATAATTTTCTGAAGGGCGATAACCAGCATACCGTTTTCAAACTTTACGTCACCAATCTCCACATCATCCGACAAGTTGAAACCTCTGGCGAAAGTCCGAGTTGCAACGCCGCGATGCATATACTCTTCTTCTCCTTTCGACTTCGCCGCCTTAGACCTGATTAGGAGGACGTTAGATTCTGTAGAGACTTCAATCTCGTCCTTCGACCAACCAGCAAGTGCTACTTCAATCCTCCATTTGACATTGGATTCCTGCACCAAGTTGTATGGAGGATAGGATTCATTTGCAGTGCCCATTCCATAGGAATGCAGTCGGTAAAAAATGTCGTCTAGTCCGACACTATATCTTTCTGCGGCATCTACGATCGCACCAAGATCTTTGCTGCCAAACTTACGCAGTCCAGTCATTTTTATGCTCCTTAAATAAGCGAGTTTTATTGTGTGGTCCCCGAAGGCAACCACTGTTATTTAGAGATAAAGGGTTAAGTTTTAATAGTGGAAAACCGTATTAAAACTTACGGGTTTCCCCAGTCACATTTCATGAACATGTGTTTCTACTAAATAGCTTCAGGTACTTATCTCATGGCAACGATGAAAAAACTCATCCCTGTCGTAATGATTCTGATGACCGCAGGTGCAGCAAATGCTGGCGGACTTGTAACCAAACATGCATCCAGTGTGCAACTGACTGTTGATGCAGCACGCTCTACTGCTACAAGAGTTGGTCACGGTATGTCTATCTCTGGTAGCAACGTAAGCACTACTGATGGCACCACTTCTGGTGTTGTTGGTAATGCTGTGTTGATGACCAGTGATGGTTTTACTGGTGCTTCCAGTGTAGTCACTGCATCTCAAGCAACATCTGGAGAGGCATTCTCATTTAGTGCTTCTTATACACAAGGTGATGCAGTCCCAACCAGTGCTCCTACCGTAGGAGAAGTTCCTAACTTCGGTTCAGTTACTTCTTACTCAGCTGGAACTGCTGGAAATCTAGCAGGTACGATTGATAATGCTCACACAATGTCTCTGACTGCTGGTGGAGCTGGTTCTACTGCGACAGGACAATTCATTACGGAAATTACTGTTATCGACTAATGACTAGATTTCAAGAAGCAATCGGTCTCGGATTGGTTCTTGGTGTAATCCACGGGTTGACTACTCCAGCATGGAGTGTCCCCGTGGTCCCTAACTTCACACAGGGCTCCATGACCAGCCATACGGAGACCACACAAAGAATTACAGAAACCATCAACTCGATGGACTACAACACAGGATACCAATATTCATCCACAGGAAGTGGAGTTGAACCAGTTGGTGGAACCATATCACCCACAACAGGTTCCACTAATGTAACTATTAATGGAGTGAACTCATCATGGACAGGAGTAACAGAAACACCAACGTTCAGACAAACAACACCAGGAGCAGCATTTCAGTTTTCCGAAACTTACTCGGGACCTGGTTTAAGCAACCACACAATTATTCAAAGGGAAACAGAGGTTACAAGCGTAACAGATACTACAAGTATATTCCAGCAATAATTTTAAGTGGATTACTCCCAACTCAATCTTTGGCAGAAACTGTTGGTGGGGTCTCTGCTACCGCTTCTCCTGTTGCTAATAGTAGTGGCAGCGTCACAAATCAAGCGATTCAGGTCCTCCAAGGTCCATATATTACCAATACATATGGGTCAGGAATCCAGTGCCAGGGTCCAACATTAAATTTCACTCCATATATTACTGGTTCTGTATCAGCACAAAAACCTTTTGAGGGGTCTTATCTAGACCCAGTATATGATGTCACTGACAACTTTGGTGCCTTCGATGCTGATGGCAATCCAATTGGAGATGGTATCTTAGATAATCCAGGAGATGTTATTTTCTACAAAGATACGAGAACTGGGCAAAAAGATAACTACAATCTAAGTGTCGGATTCTCTGCTACATGGTCCAGACCTTTAGATAAAAAATTACAAGAGCAATGCAAAGAGGCAGCAGCTGCTAACATCGAAATGATGCAACAACTTACTGCCAATAAAAGGCTTGACTTTGAGATCGCTAGACTTAAGAATTGTGGCGAATTAATTAAAAAGGGTATAAGTTTTCACCCAAAGAGCCCTTATTTTAAAATATGTGCTGATGTAGTCGTGAGAGATAAGACTTATATTACTCCACATAGACATACAATCCCAACATCCAAAGATGCTAAAGATTTAGGTGGTGTTATTGATTAATTCAATTCCATCCATTGCGAAGGATGGTTACATGATTGATGGTACATATAGTTCTCTTTTTTAAGAGTTACCTTAATATCCCCAACAATAGCAACTCTTTCATTTCTTAAAGGAGAAACCTCTATAGTTTGATGTAGCATATCACCAGGAAACAATAAAATAGTTCCCTCAAATGGTGTTATAGTATAGTAATTAGAATTATATATATTAAGTTTATTTAATACATTATATTTAGTTTTTTCAAATAGAGCACCAGAAAATTCATTACGATTTTTCTTCTGCATGGCACAAAATTTATCAGAGTAAGAATCTGATTTTAAATAATAGACAAAACTAATATTTGTCTCGTTATGTGCATGGGGACTTAATGCTGGTATACTTTTATCATGTACACCAACCCATGATTTCATAACATGATATGAAAGTTTTTCATGCATAACATCAAAAACACTTAAATATTCATCAAGGTTCTTTTTAATTGATTTAAATAATTCAGGATATTTTTGATGAACAAATAATTTTCCAGAATTTTCTGGGGTTTCAAAATAATTACCATTAGTATCTTTTTGAAACCAATAATCTTTTACATCACTTAAATTTTCTTTTTTAAATTGTTCATGTATTTCTACTTCACCTTGATAGACAACTAAAGGAAAAATTGTATGAGTCTTATACATTTTATTGATGGTCTCCAGGATACATATTATTTGTATTTTTATTTCCACTCAACATATCAAATGACCACCCTGTATTAGATTCTATTTTTTCTTCTATTAAATTCTCCTTTATATTTGGTTTCTCTCCATACCAATTAGTATCAATGAATGAATCTCCAAGTCCGTATTTACCAACAGGACAAATATTAAAAGCTAAAGAATATCTTGTTAAATCTGAGTCATGTCCAGAAATTTGATGACTAACATAACTTGGAAAAAATATTAACTTATTTTTCTTTGGTTTTATTCCCCAAACATCTGAATTAAATATATTATTTTGACGAGATGACGGTGTATAAAAATCATTAAATTTTTCTAAAGGACTTTGAAACATTATATCTCCACATTTATCATCATATTCACCATGATAGTAAACAGCACTAAAATAACTGTTTTTATGCCAATGTACTTGACTATATTCACTCTTTTCTGTTTTAGTAATCCAAGAAGTTGTAATTATATGCTCACATTCATTAAAAAGATATTCTGAATTTACTCTTTTCCAATATGATAATAAAATATTTTTAATTCTAGGATGTCGATCTAAAATTCTAAAAGAATAATCTGTTTTATTTACATTCCCTTGCTGCGAGCTACCAATGTAATAAGAATTGGATTCATTTAATTCATCAGTATCTTCTTCTACCTGAACATTAAATAAAGGAGATGAAAACATTGGTATAACTTCAGGATCTTCCATGTTAATATCTAAGATAACTACAGGTAATTATAGCATCATAAATTAAAAAAGTCCATTTTTAATATCTTCTAGACGGTCTTCGGAACAAAGACAAGCAGTGTAATCAGGATAATACTTTTTCATTATTGCAGGAATACCTTTTGCAGTAATACTACTATTACAAACAATCCATACTTCCTTCTTTCCTTCAAGGATATGATGCTTAAGTGGGAACTCTGATTTTTTCATTTGATATAATCTCCTTTCTTTAGAATCTCATAGTCTTGAACTATACCATACTTAAAGTGAATACGGCAATCTGGCCAATCTCTCCAGTCACCTGACCACTTTTCGGGATAGATTACTACGTACTTTGTGATGGGATATGGTTTTACTCTTCCTCTCAGACCATTTGATTCCCACCTATACTTCATCCACTTATGCTTTTCACTCTTGAGTTCTTCTTCAGGAATTTCAACGAAGTCTGCTGTATTTGAGTAGTCAATATGATACAAACAACCAGATGGTGAAATCCAATAGTGCGACATAGTACCACCTATATCATCATATTCCATTTCTTTAGTGTGGCATACTTCTGTAAAGTGTTCACCAAAAGGATAAGAAGACCTTACATAATCAAACATTCCCATCAGACACCCTCCTCAAGACACATTGCCTCAATCTCTTCCTCTGTATAGTGAGGGCAATCTGGATTTTCTAGACGTGAACGTCTTGCCGCATCGTAAATGCCTGCTTTCTTTTCAAGCAGTGTAGTTTGAGTTTCTATTTTTTGCTCTCTTTCTTTTTTATCAGTCATTTAGTTTTAGCCTTTAATGTTTGCCTCAATTCCATTATAGCACGATTTCTATCTCTTTGTTCATTTACACGTTCAGATACTGACAATACTTTAGGTTTCTTTCCACGTATAGTAGCAATCTTCTTAACAACTTTTTTCACAACAGGTTTAACAACCTTCAATAAAATATCTGCTAATGGTTTTGCCATTAATGCTGATGTTGTAGCAATCACAGCAATACCACCAGTAGTTACTACCACCCCAGGAGCAGGAAGACCAGCAATAATTTGTTTAGGTAATGGAACTGGTTCAGTAATTTGAACACATGTATTGTCAATCAATTCATACCCAATAACTTTCTTTCTAAATCCTTCAACTAAAGTACCGACAGGTTCTTGCTTTTGCTGTACTTTAGTAGGACATTCGATACTCGCAGTAGCAGCAGGAGGTGCTTCAGTCTTTTGTGGTGTTACTTCTGGTGTCTCAGGTGGTTTTGGTGAATCAGTTTTAGTGACAGGAAGTTTTTGCTCTTCCTGAAAAACCATTTGCTCTGGTTCGTATTGAATAGGATTAAATGATGGCATTTGTCCATCACAAAATACTTTAGTTCCTTTAGGGTCGTCTTCTTCTAACTCATTATTCTCATTAACTTCATGTGCTTCTACACAACCAGGAACATCAACAATAGGACTTCCAATGTTAACTGTTACTGGAGGTGGAATAGAGATGACATTATTGACAGAACTTGAATTAAAAATAGGAATAGGATTTATACGTATTTCCTTTATCGTTATGTCTATATCGTCAATTGCTCCACCACGAATTTCAGGAATTTCAGGCATTAGTCTTCAAAAAATTTAAAAATACTGGTCCAAATCGAATGAAAAAATACATAGAGAAAGAAAGTTTGGGATGCTTCTTTCTTTACTCTTTTCTGATATGCAGATTGTGCCATAATGTTACAAAACAACTTTGACTATTTAACAGTTCTCAGCAAATTTTAATTAAGTTTTATAGTAATTCAGACTTAATTAAATCTAATCTTGCTCTCATGTGTTCTTCTGAAGAACGTTGAAAGATACCATATTCTATTTTCATAAGAGTGTTTACCATATTGCCACCATATCTTTTGTTATTTCGGAACCTCTTATATGCATGTATAAGAAGAAGTTCCGCATCAGATACAGTCATCCATGGATGGACAAACGTTAAATTAATTGCGTCCTTTTCCATCAGCAATCGTTAAATGCTGACCCAACCTCAGACCCAATAGACTCACCCACTTGCTGCCCAAGTAGAAGTGCCCAACCACCTGCTAACCACCCAACATAAGGGATACTAGAAACTGCTGGTGCAATAACACCAGCACTAATTGCGGTTCCTGCCATTGCACCTTGTGACCGTGCTCCAGCGTCCGCCACGATGCACTCTATGTCTTTCGCAGACTTTCCCTCTTCTGTAGTCGCACCTCCCCCCATGTTACGTGTTCCGTCCATGGTGTATTGGTCACGACGATACTCAGTTCTCTTTTCAGTTCCACCACCAAAAAATCCTTTCTTTGTTTTATCTAAATCTAAACTTTTTTCAGACTCTAGAATTTTAGGATCATTGGCACGATATTCAATCTCATACCCATCCTTACCAGCTTTTATTCTATAGGATGAGTATGGTCCTCTAGGAATATTAATTGTGGGAACTTCCTTCACCTTAGGAGTATTATCTCTAAGCACATAACCAAGAAGTCCAATATGAGAAATACCAATAAGGGCACCTAATGCCAATAAAGCAATCTTCATTGGTGATTGCTTCTTTGTTGGTATTGTTGTTGGCATTTCTTCTTCAGTTTTCTTGGGATTAAACATGGTTAGAATGGGATAGCAGGACCAGTTACACTAGGTTTTGAAGGAATTGCATTACCTGTTGTCTTTGGTAGTTCTGGAATATCAGGCATGGCGGCATCAATCAAACCAGGAAGTGCTCCCGTAATTGCTTCTGCTGCTGCCTCAGCAACTTTCTCTCTAGCATCTTCAATCAATGTGTCTGCATTTTTATAAAGGTACACACCACCAGCAAGAACACTTAATGAAACAAGTCCTGAAAGAAGTGCAATAACATTAATTACTTTTTGCATTTTAAATACCTCGATTACTA
>CAJXMP010000146.1 GCA_913056515.1 uncultured Lewinella sp. | reverse complement strand
CGCTAACAGCAATTTTAGATAATGGTGCAAGTTTTGTTCAAACGTACAAACTGGAGGAGGGAAGTTATAATGTTGATTATAATGTTCAAGTGCTTGGTCTAAGTAATTACCTTGACCTGTCTGCAGGAGGTATTCGATTGAATTGGGTGAACTACCTGAGTAAGTTGGAGAAAAACGAAACCTACGAAAGGAATTATTCTACTATATACTTCAAACCTGCTGAAGATTCTGCCGATCATTGTTCTTGTACTGGTGATGATAGTGAATCTCCTGAAGGTAAATTGAAATGGATCTCTGCAACCAACCAGTTCTTCAATACTTCTATTATCGCGGATACTTATTTTGAATCTGGAAATTTTGAAACGGAGGTACTAGGAGAGGAATCGGAAGCACTAAAGAAAGTAGCTGCATCGGTTGTACTACCTGCTGAAAACCTGAATGATTTTGCTATGGACATGTATATCGGTCCAAACCAATTTGAAAATCTGCAGGCTTACGATGTAGAACTTACAGATATTGTTCCTTTTGGTTCATCTATTTTTGGGACGGTCAATCGCTGGATCATCAGACCTATTTTCAACTTCTTCAACAGATACTTCAATAATTTAGGTGTTGCCATCATTTTACTAACATTGGTGGTAAAATTAGCTCTATATCCTTTGCAGTATCGTATGATACACTCTCAATCAAAAATGGGTGTATTGAAACCTAAACTGGCTGCACTAAAAGAAAAATATCCAGATGATTCGCAGAAGGTTCAAATGGAAACCATGAAGATGTACCAAGAGTATGGGGTTAATCCGCTAGGAGGTTGTATGCCAATTGTGCTTCAAATGCCTATTTGGTTTGCACTATATCGTTTCTTCCCAGCCTCTATAGAATTCCGCCAGAAAGGCTTCCTTTGGGCATCCGATTTATCATCTTATGATGTGTTTGCAAGTCTCCCATTTGAGATTCCATTCTACGGAGATCATGTATCTTTATTCACCATTCTTTGGGCAGGAACTACAGTAATCTATACGTTCTACAATAGTAGACATATGGATATGTCTACCAATCCAGCTATGAAATACATGCAGTATTTTATGCCGATTATGTTCCTGTTTGTGTTTAATAATTACGCAGCTGGATTAACTTGTTATTTGTTCTTCTCCAATGTGTTGAATATCACTCAAACGGTAGTAACTAAACGAGTTATTAGCGACGATAAGTTGTTGAAGGAATTAGAGGGGAACAAGAATAAACCAAAGAAAAAAGGTGGCTTTGCTTCTAGGTTAGAAAAAGCCGTTGGGGAAGCACAAAAGATGAAAGAGCAACAGGAAAAAAATAAAAAGAAAAGATAATTAAAAAGGGACTTCATTGAAGTCCCTTTTTTTATCTCAATGAAGTTGGCTTTATTCCCTTGATTCTTTTGAATGTCCTGTTAAAATGACTGACGTGTTCAAAGCCGCAAGAATAGGCAATTTCCTTAATACTTAGGTCACTTTCCTTAATTAGTTGAGTGGCTTTTTCCATTCTAGAGGTGTTCAAAAAAGTAATAAAGGAATGCCCAGTATTTCGCTTAAACCACCTGCAAAAAGACTGAGGAGCCATATAGGTATATTCAGCCATATGACTGACCGTCAATTTTTCATTTAGGTTACTCAAAATATAATTTAACACCTTTTTTAGCTTATGTGGAGACTGCATCTTTTGTGCTTGTAATGCATAAGTCTTGGAGCATAATTTAGTGTAGGACTGCTGTTGAGCTAAAACTTGAAGCAAATCCATCAATTTTCCTATTTGTTGAATGGGATTATAGGTGTGGAATCGGTTTAAGGACTTTATAACAAAAGCTGGCGGATGGGTAAAAGAGAGGCCACGAGACGCTGTTTTCAAAAGCTCTATTATTTCATTACATTCCGGAAAGGCTTCAAATATACTTGGAGCAAATTGAATTACAATAGCTTCTTGTTGTCCTTGATGAATGTTTTCTGATATCCATTGATGTGGAAGGTTGGAACCGACCAATACTAAATCTTTTTTTTCGTATCGAGCAATAGAGTCGCCCACAAAACGAGTTCCTGATCCGTTTAAAATTAAGGTAAGTTCAATTTCAGGATGAAAATGCCAATATGGATCAAATGATTCCTGTTTGAGCTTAAAATAATTAACAGACCGGTGTGCTAAGATTTCAATTTCTTCTATGGATGCTTTCAAAATTAACTTTATTTAACTCAATTATACCCTTAATTTATAGTAATTGGGAGAGAAAATGGAAAATGAGAGTTAATTATGGTCAATAATTGAATAAAAATTTAATTTAATTTTGATTTAAACTACTTGATTATGAGTCATTTAGATGAATTAAATAAACCGATGCCGCTTTCTGAGGAGATGATGTCATTTTATCAAACTAATAACTACATCAAACTGAAAAATGTATTCTCTTCGGACCTCATTCAATACTTCAATAAAATTGTAACAGATCGTGCTTTTCTCATGCAGCAACCAGATATACCGTTGGAAAAACGGGATACTTATGGAAAAGCATTTGTGCAATTATTTAATTTGTGGACTATAGATGATCTTGTCAAAACACTTGTTTTTAGCAAACGCCTGGCAGGAATAGCTGCTCAGTTATTAAGAGTAGATGGAGTTCGACTATATCATGACCAAGCTTTGTTCAAAGAAAGTGGAGGAGGGATTACGCCTTGGCACGCTGACCAATATTATTGGCCACTAGATTCCGATAAAACGATTACAGCATGGATCCCTTTGCAAAAGACTCCTTTAGAAATGGGTCCACTTGAATTTAGCGCTGGTTCTCAACAGATTAAGACTGGAAGAGATCTTTCGATTAGTGATGAAAGTGAGGCTATGATAGGGCAAAGATTGAGAGTTACTGATTTTGAACACGTGGTTGAAGCATTCGATGTGGGTGAAGTTAGCTTTCATTCAGGTTGGATTTTCCATAGGGCAGGGGCTAACCAAACTAAGGATACCCGAAAAGTTATGACCATTATCTACATGGATAGTAAGATGCGACTTAAGGAACCTGAAAATGAAGGACAGATTAACGATTGGAAGACCTGGTGCCCAGGTGTGGAGGTTGGTGAAGTTATCCAATCGCATTTAAATCCAGCATTAGTAGATTTAAACCACGACTTTAAATAATATGATTAATTCATTCCAAATGCGTATACATAAACTAACGTTGACCATTATTATTGGTGCATGTTTTGCATGTCAACCCAATGAAAGCAGTCAAGGGAATACTTTTCTTGAACAGGTGGATGGCAATACTTTAGGTATACAGGATGATAGTTTGAACTTATTATTTTTTAACAATCCTGCTAAAGCTCAAATATCCAAATACAGCCCTGTATATAGTTCGGTGACTCCTACAGGTTGGATGAAAGATCTGATGATGGAAGATTTAAATCAAGGAGTCGTTGGATACCTAGATCAACTTTTCCCTGGCATAAATAATGATGATCCGTTTTACACTAAACGAAGAGGTGGATTTGAAGATATGCCAGATATGGGTGACTTGATACTCACTGGAGCTGCATGGGAAAAAAGTATCTTTTGGTGGAATGCTGAGACGACGGGCAATTGGTGGGATGGTTTTGTTCGGCACGCCTATTTATGTGGAGATACCTTGATGCAAAATAAAGCTAAAGCGATTATAGAACACTTATTAGAAGCTCAAGAGGAGGATGGTTATATAGGTATATATAAACCTAATTTAAGGTATCAGCATGAAGGAGCCAATGG
The DNA here is from genome assembly GCA_913056515.1 of uncultured Lewinella sp. Classification (GTDB taxonomy): domain Bacteria; phylum Bacteroidota; class Bacteroidia; order Chitinophagales; family Saprospiraceae; genus AM-2324. The sequence continues at coordinate 3,434 of CAJXMP010000146.1, read as the reverse complement.
TGAACTTTGGGCTCAAACTACTGCTTGTAGAACCTTATTAGGATATTATACTTTGACCAAGGATAAAAGAGCGTTAGAAGCAGTTGAAAAAGCTATGGCCTTAACCATGGAAAAATACGGTCCAACTGGGAATAATCCTTTTTATCTCAAGGATTCATTTGGTGGCGTCACGCATGGTTTAATGCTTACAGATGTATTAGAACAATTATATCAACTCACCAATAATAAGGCATATCAAGATTATGCAGTCTATTTGTACTACTCTTTTTGTCGTTATCCTTTGAATGATGCCTTCAATGATTTAAGATATAGCAAATTAGTTGACCGAGATAGCTTATTTACTGGGCACGCTGTTCATGTATACGAACACTTCAGGTCTTTAGCATTGGCCTATCAATACACCACTTATTCTGAATTAAAAGCGGCTTTAGACAATGGATTAAGCAAGCTTGATGTTGCTATGTTGCCCAGTGGTGCTGGGCAAGGCAACGAATGGCTGGCGGGTGCCGTAGCCGATCCAAATTTTACAGCTGCTGAATATTGTAGTATGTTGGAGTTGAGAAATTCATTATCCATGTTGGGGAGAACCTTAGACGATGTCGAATTTTATGAAGCAGCAGAAAAACTGACTTTTAATGGCATGCTGGGCTCACGATTCCCAGGGGGGCAATCTATCTGTTATGGGAAACTAGACAATTGTACCGTATTAGATGGGAAACATCATGGTCAGGAGGATGTGACTGATGACATTCGATACAAATATTCTCCAACACACAGTGAGCCTGCAGTTTGTTGTGTGCCTAATTATGGTAGAAGTATGCCTTACTATTTGGAAGAAATGTGGACACAAGGAGCGGATGGACTGAGTTTAAATATGTTTGGCCCTTCCATACTAAATACCTCCTTTGATGGTCAATCCATTCAGATCCATCAAATTACAAACTACCCAATAGGAGATACCATCAAATTAATCGTACAAGCTGAGACCTCCAATCCAATGCAATTAAGGGTGCGCATACCCACTTGGGCTAGTCAAGATTTTGAAGTCTTGTCGGCACAACAAACGACTGTTGAAAATGGATATTTGCTTTTCAATAAGCTCTGGAACCCTATGGAGGAAGTCATTTTAGTGTTCCCTTCTGAGGCCAATTGGGTGTCCTTCGATGCGGCGTCTTATTATTTGCAAAAAGGGCCATTAGTATATGCTAAACCCATTGATTTTGAGCAAGATGTAATAAAAACCTATGATATTGATGGATTCAAAGACTTCTTTTGTTTACCTACAAATCTTGAGGATCCAAGTTTTAAATTTGATTTTGAGGTAGTTAATCCTTCCATTTCGACTGTACCAAATGACAAGTCATTTTTCAATACAGCTTTACTCGTTCCTGCGCAAGGTTTAGATCAAGAAATAGATACCAATATTTTATTTGTTCCTATGGCTGGAACTGTTCTCCGTCAAATTACATTTGATGAATAAAATAGACCATGGCAAAAATTCCATTGAATGTAGATGAGTATTTATTGCAAGGATGCATGAGATGTAATTTAGGAGGAACTCCGGATTGCAAAGTTCATCTTTGGTCTGATATAATTATTGCCTTAAGAGCTCTTGTACTTGATTTCGATTTAAAAGAAGAAATCAAATGGGGAGTCCCTACCTATACCTGGAATGGGAAAAATATATTAAATGTAAGTGCTTTTAAATCACATGCAGCCTTAGCCTTTTTCAAAGGAGCCCTAATCCAAGACTCCAAAGCCATATTAGTCAAACCTGGGGAGCGATCTCAAGCCAGCAGATATCTTAAGTTTACTATTGTAGAAGAAATATCTGTCCAGCTGCATACGATCAAGGATTATATTGCCCAAGCCATAGAGATAGAACAACAAGGTTTAAAGATCAAGTTCAATACAGTAGAGGAACACATGCCTATTGAATTGGCTGAAGCCTTGAAGGCAGATCCCTTATTGGAATCAGCATTTTTTGCACTCACCCCAGGAAGACAAAGAGGGTATAAAATCTTCATTGCACAAGCCAAGCAAAAGGGCACTAGACTAAAGCGCGTTGAAGCCTGCAGGCCCAAGATTATTCAGGGAGTGGGATTGCATGATAAGTATAGGAAAAATTAATATTTGTTAGAGTGCATTTAAATTTGGAAGATTGTTTGATCCCATCGTTAAGACAACATACTTTTCATTATTTGAAAATAAAGCACTAGTAATTTTACCATTCTTTTTAGTCAAAGGCTTCATGTTTAATTCAGAGGTATTAATATTTGCCAGATCACATTGAAAAGTAAGCCATGCATTTTGATTGATTGAACCCATATGAATGGATTCATCCGACCTACAAGCTGCTACTATTAGTACTGGTTTTTCTTCAAGAAACGCCTTTAAGTGACTTTGGTATTCTTTTATAACAATTGATTGAGGAGCTAATTTTAAAGCTTTATTTTTATCAATAGAAGCACTATGAAATGGAATTGTTTCAATATTAATAAGGCCATTATAATCTAAGTATAAACTAAAGTCAATGCTCTTTTTTAGTCTACGACGTGCATTAACTCCTCCCTCACTTGCAAACTTATCGGAGAAATATATTTCTCGTGATATCTCTGCAAAATCTTTATAGGATTCAATTGCATTGGAACGATGTTGAAATTCCATTGGAGCCCCAGGATTTGTAAGTAACATGTATAGAGGGGCAGGCCCTGAGTTAACAATAAAGTATGGTTCTGGTGCAAAATCTAAATCAAATAAATTTGAAGGAATTCCCTCCAGGTTTAAACTATTATTTCTCCAATTAGAATATAGTTTTTCGCAATAAGTAAAAAATTGGTTACTCATAAACTTTAATTTTATTTTGGTCTTTTAATTTAAAAATCTCCAATCCAATAGTCTCTAGCCCAAGCATCCTTAATGTCAAAATAATCCACCAAGAGTTCTAGATGACCCTCTTTATTATGAATTACTTCACTTAAACAATATGGAATTCCTTCAGCTGAAGCTTCAAAGTCATCCATGTTGTAATCCTTAACTAGAATTAAATCTGTTATCCTAAAATCATCAACTTCAATTGCAGTTGTTTGAAGTGAATATTTACCATAATTCATATAGCTGAATCTATTGGATGCAGGGACATTGTTTATGTATTCTGAATCTATAGAACCTTCAATTAAGAGCATGTTATTTTCTGACAAATAAATGCCTTCGTAATCACTAAATTCTTCATTAAATTCACTGATATCCTTCAATGTTTTCTCAGAAAAGTTTAATTGTTTGCGTAATAAAAACATTGTTTTATGAAATTGTAAACAATCCTCATATTCTTTGAGCTCGCTTGGTCCAAGACCCAATTCCAATATTGTACTTTCGTAAATTGTGATGCCATTTAACTCTATTCGAATTAAATTATCTGCATCAATTTTATTTAC
>CAJXMP010000145.1 GCA_913056515.1 uncultured Lewinella sp. | reverse complement strand
CCTACTATATTTAAATCCGCTACTGGGGGTTCCTGTACCTCAATCAATTGTTCAAAAACTGAATCTACTTGGCATCCAATTGGAGAAGTAATAGAAATAGAGATATCATATGTTCCCACCTCTTCATACAAATGCTCTACCGCTAATGCAGTGGTATCTGTACCATCTCCAAAGTTCCAGACTACTTCATAGGTCGAATCCACTGGGAAAGACAAATTATCTATTTCGACAAAGGCAGGTGGACAAAAGGCCTCCGCCGGTGGTTTCAAAACAATAACAGCTGGAGCAGGTTGATATAAAATTTCACCTTGAATCTCCTCTGTACAACCATTTTCATCCAACAAAGACAAAGTCAAATCTTTTAATCCAGGTTCTGTATAAAAATATGTTGGTGACCAAGTATCCGTGATTTGAGCATCGCCCAAATCCCAAACAAAAGATTCAATTGCAGCATCGCCCTCTACACTTAAATTTTCATAAAAAACGGGCCCTGCTACACAACTATCATAATAAAATGAGAAATCCGGAATAGGGTGTTGATAAACATCTACTGCTATAAATGCTGAATCTCTACATCCCCCATCATCTATGACCACGAAGTGACCAGTATATGTTCCAACAGAATCAAAGGTGAAAGTAGGTTCCAATTCCTCTGAATAAAATTCTTGAGGTTCTTCGAAATACCATTCTATAGACACATTATCCAAATTAATGGCCACTTCAGAACTAAATGTGAACGCATTATCATTCAAACAGAGTTCAAAATATTCTAACCCATTAATCTCATTACCATCCTCTACATCAGCAATTACTACTGGAGTACATACTGCTACATTCAATTGGATATCTCTTCTAGTAGTCCCAAGTAAAACACCATTTCTATATTCGCTGACACAAATACCTAAAACGAATTGACCTAAGGCAGTAGGTACTCCAGATATATATCCTGTATTCGCATCAATTCCAATAGTGGGACTTCCCAACATAGGTTGCGAACTGGTATAAGGCGCTTGAAAATTAACTGTATTAAATGGTGGTGGACAAGGTGGATTAGGAATTACACTGTTACATCCATTCCCTCCATTATCTCCTCCTCCTGCAAAAGGTGCACAAAACTCATATACCAATTGATCTCCATCATCATCTGTAGCTAAATGAAAGTAGTTAACATCCTCATTAAGACAGATTAAGGTTGGGGGAATTGACTCGAAGTATGGCGAATTATTACAAACAGCTTGCGAAGCTGGACTTATTTCTGTCACGAAACTAATCCCTGTATCCCAAGGTGTTTGAATATTAGATATTGTATTATTTCTGCAGCATCGCTGATAGACAAAAGTATAGGGTTCAGTCGAAGGCCAATCTTCAATGAGATAGGAAAAATTATAAACACCTACTTGAGAGCAAAAACCCGGTGGAGGTACTGCACACGGATCGGTTTGTGTTATTTCAAGAGGATCTATAGACACCAATCCTACTGGAAAAGCATCCACCAATTCCGCATCAGCCCCTATACCCCGATATACGCCAATGATGGCATTTTGGTCAAAATTCCCGGCATCTGGATTAGAACAATCTCGATACATAGTTAGGATAAAATCATAATTTCCTCCTCCCTCACAAGTATAAGTCAATTCACCTCCAATGATATGCGCGGCAGAAACCCAAAAAGGTAGACAAATAAATAGCAATAGGTAATAAGTAGGTTTCTTCATGTTTCTTTTAATTATCGCAATAAGTTTGCGTAGCCCTGAAGCTTTATTCTTTCTGATCTAGGTGTAATATATTCTACAAATACTACATATAATCCCTCTTGTGACTCTCTCCCCGAATTATTTTTTCTACCATTCCATCCTTCATTAGGATCACTACTTTCAAAAACCAATTCCCCATATCGATTCCAAATTTCAATTTGGAAAGACTTCATCCCAAAGAAATATCCTGTTCCTCTGTATTCATCATTGATACCATCTAAATTAGGGGTAAAAGCATTGGGTAAGTAATAGGTCACTCTTGGTTCAATGTCTAAAATAGCATAGGCTGTATCCCGGCAACCGCTTTGGTGCGTAACAATCTGTGTAACCTCAACAAGACCAGTATCTACAAAAGTATGCGTAGGTTCTTCTAACACTGAAAAACTACTATTGTTGAAATTCCAATAATATGCAGCTGCTGCAATTGATTCGTCTATGAAACTAACTTCCGATTCAAAGTTAGATAAAATATTAGGTGTGTAATCGAATCCTGCTTGAGCTGATGGCAACATGGTAATTAAATCCGGAAAAACTGCACCCGTTACACAACCAATTGGTGAAGTAATATCTAGTGATACAGTAAACACCCCTGTATCTTGATAAAAGTGATACGGACTTACCCCAGTACCAAAACTATCATCCCCGAAATCCCACAAGATATCATACGTTGAATCTATGGGTACGGACAAATTCAAAAAGAAAATTGAATCAGGTACACATCCAACGAAGCGATTCGGCTCCAAAACAATTAAATCAGGTACTGGAAAAAACTCCACAATCTGAGTCGTATCTGTAGTACAACCATTCGTATCCTCAATACTCAATTGAACAGGTAATTGTCCAGGTATTTCATAAATATGTATCGGATTTTGGCTCTCATCCTCATTTCCATCCCCGAAATCCCATGCCCAACTCACCAATGAATCTGGTCCAGCTCCAGTTACAGAATAATCTAAAAAAGTCACCGGCCCATAATCACAGGTATCGTACACAAAGTCAAATTGAGCATTTAACCCTGGAAAAACAGTTATTTCAAAATCTAAAGTATCCGTACAAAACAAGCCTAAATTCAAGACCAGATTCCCTGGATATGTACCCAATCCAGGCAAATCAAATGCTGGATCCCAATTATCTGAATCATAGAGAGTGTCTTCAGGCAAGTATAAAGACCATTGCCAATCATTGATAAAATTAGCTTGATAACTTTGGTTATCAATCACTACGGAAGAATCCCCACATAATTTGATTTGATATACGCCCTGATCATCAATTTCATCCACATTGATATCTGCTACCACAGTAGGTTGACAAGTGGTAACATTGAATTGAAAATCTCGAGTCACTGTACTTAATAATTCTCCATTTCGGTATTCCTCGACACATACACCCACAACAAACTGTCCAGTAAAAGTTGGAAATCCAGTCAATAAACCTGAGGTAGCATTAATACTCAACCCAGGATTGCCTCCCATCGGATTGGACGCTGAAAATTGTCCTGGAATAAATGGAACACCTCCGTAAGGTGGTGCCGCATCTGGATCAGGTGCCACACCTCCATAGGTGAATGGATTTTGTGTATCGTTACCACCCCCAGTAAGTGGCGTACAAAGACTATATACCAATACATCTCCATCTACATCCGTAGCACTAAAATCAAAACTCAAGTCTTGATTACTACAGATAACAATAGGTGGTAAATTCTCAAATTCAGGACTTGAATTGCAAAAGCCTTGAGCCGTTGGCGTTATTTCTACAGAATAGGTAGAACCCACTGCTCCGGGATTGACCAAATTCGATATAGTATTATTTCTACAACAACGCTGGTATGAAATAGTATAGGTCTCATTGCTTACCGGCAACTGTTCCACCCAAGTATAAACACCCGACTGAACACAGATATTACCAGGAGGAACAATACAAGGATTCGACTCAGCAATAGGAATATCTTCCACCTGAGGATTGGTCAAATTAACCACTTTAAATGGTAAGAAACTATTCCCACTAAATATAGATACAGTAGCCGCGAATGGTGCGTTAGGTGCCCCATCAAAATTAGCCCCTCCACCAGCGCAATCTCTATATAATTTAAGCGTGAATCGATATGTACCAGAACTTATACATTCGTACGTCAACTCCCCTCCTATTATATGTGCAGCTTGCAAGGGCAGAAAAAAACAGACTAATCCAAATATGACAACTAATTTCTTCAAGCGGTATTTTTTTTCATATGTAATCTATTCTAAATAACAGACTACAGAAGATATTGGTTTTGACCTAGACTATATTAACAAAAAGCAGAAAAAAATACGTAATTCCCAATCTAATTAATAATTGGTTCGCTTTATGCCATTATTGTAATTTTTACCCTTCAAAATGGTATTCTGCAAAATAGATTGGCCTATAATCTAGTTATATGTTTTGAAAAGACAGCAAATTCCCTTTAATTAAACAAATACTAATGGTACAAGCTTACAAAATGGAGGATACAATAGAGGTTATTAAGCAAGGGAAAATGGTACTGTTGCCATCAGATACAGTTTGGATTATCTCCTGTGATGTCAATCAATTACAAACTATTCACCGCATACATGAACTTCGTGGAGGAAAAGAAGATCCACTTACTTTAATAGTCTCGTCCATGGATATGCTCAAACAATACATTGCAGAACTACCACCAAGAATAGAAACCTTGCTCAATTATCACACCCACCCCTTAACCATGATATATGAGCAAGGAAAAAATCTTCCAGAAGAAGTATTAGGTGAAGACGGATCTGTTGCCATTCGTGTAACCATTGATCCATTCTTAAAATCCGTTTGTGAACAAGTTGGAGGTCCTATACTTGGATTAACAGCTAATAAAATTGGGGATTCAATTCCAGGGAACTTTGGTGAAATCAAATCGGATATTCTTCAAGGTGTAGACAAAGTGATGCTTGTTAAACGGTTAGATAAAAAGAAAAAACTACCCGCAGTTATTGCAAGAATGGGAGCTTCAGGAGAATTAGACTTCATACGGGAGTAAATAAAAAGGGCGGCTAGATTATAGCCGCCCTTTTTATTAATAACCTAATATCGTGTTCAATTCTTGTTCATCCAATAACAACTTTTGACTCTTTTTTATGGCAGGATCCTGCTGTAATTGAAATGCTAAGAAATCCTTGCTACCTAACAGCTTTTCGCCAAGTTGAGTAATTAAAGTTTGTTGAAAATCATTTGATTTAGACTCAAATAATTCCTCCTGCTCAAACTGCTTGAAAAAGGACTCATATTCAACTAACCAAGCATTTGGAAGAGATTCGATAGTTAAGTCAAATGCACTTGGCAACGGATATGATTCATTTAATGAATCATAATGCAAGCCTATAAATAAATGGACCAAAGATTGCCCAAAATCATTCAACTTTGGATTAGAAAGCCCTTCAATACTTAAATCTGGCTCTATGCCTCCCTGACCTTCCACAGGTCTTCCATTTGCAGTGTAATATAAAATGGAGTCTTTAACTTCTTCCAAATTAGCTTGAGGCTTTTTGTATGGCTTTTGAATCGATCGACCTGAGGGTGTATAATAATTAGCAACGGTAAGTCTTAAAGCAGAACCATCACTAAGGTCATACTGCTCTTGAACCAATCCCTTACCAAAAGAACGTTCCCCTATAATCAACCCTCTATCATTATCTTGAATTGCCCCTGCAATAATTTCAGAAGCAGACGCAGATCCCCCATCAATCAATACAGCTACCTCATCTACATCAAAGAGATTCCTACCTGAAGTCTTATATTCCATCTTTTTACTAGATCTTCCCTCTGTATATACCAATAACACCCCTTCCCTATTGAATAATTGATCTAATATCCGAGTCGCTTGCGACAAATACCCCCCAGGGTTTTGTCTTAAATCTAATACCAAATGCTTCAAGCCTTTGTTAGAAAGTCGCTCCAATTCGCTCATAAACTCAACATAAGTTTTATTGGCAAAATGGTTAATCTTGATATAACCTGTGATTTCATCAATCATTACGCCTTCATCAACCGAAGGCATAGCAATAGGAGCTCGATCAAGTTGAACAGTTTTTACTTGATTGTCCTTACTAAGCAAATCGATGGTTAATTGATCCATAGTCTCTAGACCAACGCGATCTTCTACCTCTTCCATGGTCAAAGATTGTCCTGAAATCTGTTGATCATTGATATTTAGAATACGATCTCCAACAGTTAATTGAGCTGATGCTGCGGGACCATCCTCCATAACTTCTGTGATATAAACAGTATCCTGTAATAAGACAAACTTAATCCCAACGCCTTCATAGGAGCCTTTCAAGCGGCTTTCAATCTTGGTTAATGCCCTGGGATTAATATAGGAAGAATGTGGGTCTAAATTAGAAATGACATTATTGATAGCAATATCCACTAGCGTGTCTCGCTCCAGGTCGTCCACATATTTAGCATCGATGTAACGAATCAATTCATCTACTTTACCAACGACTAAACCGTCGTCGCCCATATCCTGCTTAATGACAGTGATCTGGCTTGTTTGATCTCCTAGATTCATCCCTAGAAGTACTCCAAAAGTTAGGATGATAGCCATTAGAACAGGCGTCCAACTCATCCTAGCAGTAGAGTTTGTTTTTTTTGAATAGTGTGTCATAATTTTTGAACCTTTGATTTGTATAGGTTCTTACTTTAAAATGTGCACATAAATAACTCTATTACACAAATGTAAACCTATACATCATAAACTTGTGGCTGTTCAAGTAGATTTTTCTTTAGGCGGGATTGTTTTTATTCAAAAGTCTTGAATATCTTTTAACTTAAGGAAATTAAGCATCGCTTTCAATCTAAGCATCCTAAAATGTCAATTTTATGGCTAAACAAAATGAACTGGATGATTTGGACAAAAAGATATTGTCCATTCTAATGAATAATTCAAAAACCACTTATGCAGAAGTGGCAAAGCAACTCTTTGTATCACCCGGAACTATTCATGTTCGCATGAGTAAACTCAGTACAATGGGTATTGTTACAGGTTCTAGACTCAATATTGATGAAGCTCGCCTCGGATATGATATATGCGCCTATATAGGGGTATATCTAGACAAGAGTTCTATGTACGAAAATGTTGCTGAAGCATTAATTGACATTCCTGAAATCATAGAAGCCCACTATACCACGGGACTATACAATATCTTTGCAAAAATCATCTGTAAGGATACCAAACACCTCAGAGACGTACTACACAGAAAAATTCAAAACATAGCAGGTATTCAGCGAACAGAAACCTTTATATCACTTGAAAAAACCGTAGAAAGACCCATCAACTTATTAAAAATCCCCTGATGGAAGTACCAACAGGGGATTGCAGGTTTGCTTACAAGCAATATCTTAGTAATATACTTTTCTTCTTACACCAGCGTAATGCTTAGCCAATCGCACCACTTGACAAGTATATCCATATTCATTGTCATACCAA
>CAJXMP010000144.1 GCA_913056515.1 uncultured Lewinella sp. | reverse complement strand
ATGCATGAAATAGAGGAATGGAGTACAGGCTTACAAGCATCTTTAAATACATATTTGGAATCAGGTGGAAATATTTGGGTTATTCCTACTGCGGAGACTTTGTCTTCTTCTGCTAAAACGTTTTTACGTCAAAAAGGCTTAGGCCTTAGTAATTGGTCTACTTTAGAGCAGGAAATGGGTGCTATAAATACCTCTAGTTTTATTTTTAAAGATGTCTTTGAAAATCCCAATGATAACTTGTATTTGCCCGCTACAAAGGGTCAATATAATATTAGTGGTTCTGCTACGAGGGAATCTATTTTAACCTATAGAAATGGAACGGCTTTTCTAGTTGGTGTAAATGATGCTAATGGTTCTTTATATCTGACCAGTGCACCTTTAAATGCTACATATAATAATCTATTGGAAAATCCGGCTATTCTTGTGCCAATGATCTACAAAATGGCTTCTTCCAGTATGCGAGCGGAATCAATAGCTTATTTTATTGGAACAGATGATCAGGTCATATTAGATATCAATTCAGAAACTGCAGGTAATTCAGATGGTGTTTATACCTACGAAGCCGGTCAAGTCGCTTTTATACCTGCTCAACAATTGATTCAAGGGAAATTGAATCTAAATACCTTCGGTCAAGTTGAGATGGCGCAAATTCTTGATTTAAAAACTCCTAACGGAGAAATAGTTGCCAAATCTGCTTTCAATTATGATCGAAAAGAATCCAATTTGACTTATATTACTATGGAGAAACTAATGGAAGAATTAGGGGCTTCAGTAGAGATAATTAACGAACAGTCTGGCGAAAATCTGACGAGTTTAGTAGAAGAAAAGGAACAAGGATTAAGACTTTGGACACTTTTTTTATTACTTGCATTGTTATTCCTTTTGAGCGAGTCTCTAGTATTAAGATTTTGGAAAGTAAACTAACCTTATGAGGTATCTGATCAAGGATGCAACGGTCTTAAAAGATAACCAGCAAACAACTGGGGTAGATTTATTAATTGAGAATGGTGTGTTATTAGATATGGGTTCGAAATTAAGCGATCCTAATGCTAAAACTATCGAAGGAGAAGACTTGTGGGTGTTTCCTGGTTTTTGTGACATAGGCGCCCAGGCTAAAGATCCTGGATATGAGCATCGAGAAGATATTCAAAGTTTACAAAAAACAGGTGCCGCAGGTGGTTACACCCAAATAGCCGTATTCCCAAATACAAACCCTGTCGTTCAAAACAAAGCTGAAGTACATTATATTCAAAACGGCCAAGATTGGGATGCGCCTTGTACTTTACATAGTATAGGCGCTGTTACACAAAAGTGTGCCGGTACTGATATTGCAGAAATGTTAGAAATGAACCATGCTGGGGCATTAGCTTTTTCAGATGGTAGAAAACCGGTACAAATAGGAGGTGTGATGTTGAGAGCCCTGCTATATGTTAAGACTTTTGATGGATTAATTATTAATCGTCCAGAAGACGAGTCGCTTTTCCATGAACCACAAATGCATGAAGGCATTACGAGTACTAGTCTAGGTATGCGTGGTCAGTCCAGTTTGGCTGAAGAAATTATGCTTGAAAGGGACCTTTCACTGTTAAAGTATACTGATTCAAAATTGATGGTATATGGCGTTTCGTCTGCAAAGTCAGTTGAGATGATTCGAAATGCAAAAAAGGAGGGGCTCCAAGTTACAGCAGCTACCTGTATTTGGAATTTGATTTATACTGATGAAGATTTAGCCACTTTTGATGTCAATTATAAGCTTAAACCCATGCTTAGAAGTGCAAGGGATAGGCAAGCCCTTATAGATGGTGTAAATGACGGAACCATTGATATCATTGTGTCTAATCACGATGCATACGATGCAGAGGATAAAAAGCTAGAATTTCCATACGCGAAATTTGGTGCATTAGGCCTACAGACTATGTTCTCTGTTTATGAAAGTTATCTAGCATCTAAGATTGACATTCTTACCTTTGTTCAGGCTATCAGTTCAAAACCAAAGGCTATATTAAATCTAGAACAAGCAAGGCTGGAGAAAGGGCAACAAGTGGATCTATGCGTTTTTGATCGCAAGGCTTCTTGGGATTATAATGCAAGTACCAATACTTCAAAATGTGACAACTCGCCTGTAATGCATCAAACATTGCAGGCCAAACATATTCTAACTTTAAATTAAGTACACATGTCAGAAATGAACAATACAATTGATGATCTAACTCAAAAGGGAAAGAATCCTGAAACTAAACAAGTAATTATTCGATATGGAGTGATACTAGGTTTCATTTCAGTGATTTTAGCGGTGGTGATGAATATCCTAGGCGCAGGGGATCCCATGAACCCGAAACCTGGTGCATCTATGGCAATAGGTTGTGGAAGCTTAATTCTGTCAATAGTTTTAATGGTTTTAGCCGTGAAAGCGATTCGTGATAGTCAACACAATGGAGGCTCCATTAAACTTGGAGACGCTTTTATGTTAAGTTTTTTAGTGGGAATGATAGCAACCGTTATTGGAGCCTTATACAACTTCATCGATCTAAGCTTTTTGAATCCTGAAAAGATGGAAATGGCTAGAGAAATGATGGAGCAAGCTATGGAGGATGCAGGAGAAGTTGATGGAGCTGCAGAGGGAATTACATCTTTTTTTATGAATTTTGCCACTAATCCTACGGCACAATTATTTTCTACCATTATTGGTGGGGCATTTTTCAATGCAATAATTGCTATTATTGTGGCAGCAATTATGAAAAAAGACTAAATAGATATAGATGCATCCACAATCTTTGAAATATGGGTTGATATCTGGGGCTCTAATAGCTGCAATCATGTTCGTGGCATACCTGATTAGTAAACCACTTTTGGTCAACTTTTATCTGTATGCAGCCGTATGGTGTATACCTATCTACTTTATGTATACCCAATGTGGTGAGGTGACAGAGGAGTCAGGTTTTAGGTCTACCTTTACCAGGGCTTTTCATATCTTCTTGATTGCATCATTAATGTATCAAGCTTTATATTTCGGTATAACCTATTTTGATTCAGAGATGGTGGATGTTTTAAAAACTGCTGATATAAAACGAGCAGAGGTATTTATTCCTAAGGATCAGTTAAAGGATCGATTGAGTGAAATTAATCGCTCAGATTATGCCTTTAACTCTAGATCAGCCTTTCTGACGTTGGGCTTATCTATCATAAAAGGAGGAATTTTATCTATCGGTATTACGGTAATCAAAAGAATGCGAGCGGTATGAGTAAGCAATTATCCATTGTTGTTCCATTATTGAATGAGGAAGAGTCTCTTCCGGAATTGGTTCGTTGGATTGCTGAGGTGATGTCCAAGCATCAGTACAGCTATGAACTCATCATGATTGATGATGGTAGTACGGATAATTCTTGGGCTGTCATAGAAACCCTTAGTCAAACCAATGAGCACATTCGTGCCATTAAATTCAGACGGAATTACGGGAAATCTGCTGCTCTTCATGTTGGTTTTGCTGCTGCTGAAGGGGAGGTGGTTATTACTATGGATGCAGATTTACAGGATAGCCCTGAAGAGATTCCTGAATTGAGGCGAATGATCGTTGAGGATGGCTATGACTTAGTTTCCGGTTGGAAAAAAGAACGCTTCGACTCTTTTATCAAAAACAATACTTCAAAACTATATAACTGGGCAGCTCGCAAGATGTCAGGTATCCAATTGAATGACTTTAACTGTGGGCTTAAAGCTTATAGGTTGGCAGTGGTGAAGAATGTAGAGGTATATGGTGAAATGCACCGTTATATCCCAATCATGGCAAAGATCGCTGGCTTTAAGAAAATAGGGGAGAAGGTGGTTAAACATCAAGCGCGTCAGTTCGGGGAAACTAAATTTGGTATAGCCAGATTTATACGTGGTCCGCTAGATCTCATGTCTATCAACTTCGTTGGAAAATTCAGTAAACGCCCAATGCACTTCTTTGGAGGATGGGGTTTGTTTAGTTTATTTATAGGTGTTGGAATCCTTTCTTACCTGACTGCAGATAAATTATTCTTTAGTGGTTATGGTATGACCGAACGCCCATTATTCTTTTTCGGCATTTTGACCTTGATTATAGGTATGCAATTATTTCTGACAGGATTTCTAGCTGAATTAGTTTCTAGAAATGCTCCAAACAGAAATAATTATAAAGTAGAAAAAGAGCTCGGTTAAGTCTATGAAACGCTACGTCATACTGAGTCCTGCCAATCCTTTAAGAGGTGGTATTGCGTCTTCTTCTGAGCGACTAGCACAAGAAATTCGGGAGCAGGGACATGAAGTTGAAATAGTATCCTTCAAAAAACAGTACCCAGATTTATTATTTCCCGGTAAAACTCAATTGACCACAGATCCGGCACCCAAAGACATTCGCATCCACTCCTGGATTCATGCTTATAATCCATTCAATTGGGGAAAAGTAGCTCAATCCATTGCAGCTTTAAAGCCAGATGTCTTGATCGTTCGCTATTGGATTCCTTTTATGGGACCTAGTCTAGGAGCCATTTGTAAAGGGGTCAAGCAACGCACCAACGCTAGGGTAGTCTGTCTAGCAGATAACTTGATCCCACATGAAGAAACACCTTTAGATACCGCTTTGACTAAACGGTTTTTGAAGCATATCGATGCCATGGTAGTTATGTCTAAATCCGTAGGTTATGATCTGAGAAAATTTTCTCAAACTATTCCTTACACCTATGTGGCTCATCCGATTTATGATAATTATGGTCCAAAAACGGACCGCTCATCTGCTTTAAAAAGATTAGGATTGGATGCATCTAGACGCTACATTTTGTTTTTTGGATTTATTCGGGCTTACAAAGGCTTAGACCTACTAATAGACGCTTTTGAAAAACTCCAGGATGCTCAGGTTGAACTTGTCGTTGCAGGTGAATTTTATTCGGATGAGCAAGCGTATAAATCTGATGTGGCCAAACGTGGGCTCCAAAAGCAGATCCATTTCTTTTCAGAATATATACCTAATGATGAGGTAGCTGATTTTTTTGCGGCTGCAGATATTGTTGCTCAACCTTATCGTTCTGCTACTCAAAGTGGTATATCTCAATTGGCCTATCATTTTGAAAAACCCATGTTGGTCACCAATGTAGGCGGCTTACCGGAAATTGTAGATCACAATAAATCGGGTTATGTGGTAGAGGTAGATGCTGATTCCGTCGCTACTGCATTACAAGATTTCTTTGAAAATAATCGATTGAATGAGATGACTGCTGCAACTATTGATGCTAAAAGTCGCTTCTCTTGGGCAGCACTTTTTGAAGCATTGAATCAAGGAGACTAATTAAATCCCCATTATTTCTGTATTTCTTGTCTATTCTCACTTACCTTTGCAATTATGAGGGACCAAATCAAATCTTGGATTACAGAGAGTGCAGGTGTCAAGCAAACTATGTTAGACGATGATCAGTTGCTATCTCGCTTGGAGCAGGTTAGTAATTTATTCATTAAGTGCTTTCAGGGAGCTGGTAAAGTATTGTTTTGTGGGAATGGAGGTTCTGCCGCAGATGCTCAACATATAGCTGCTGAACTTTCCGGTCGATATAAGTTGGAACGTAAACCACTATTTGCAGAAGCTCTTCACGTAAACTCTTCTTTCATGACTGCCGTAGCAAACGATTACGCATATGATGAAGTTTATGCAAGAATGGTCGAAGCAGCTGGACGCACTGGAGATATTTTGGTAGCTATATCTACTTCTGGCAACTCTTCCAATGTAATCAAAGCAGTACAACGCGCCAAAGGAGCTGGAATGACTGTGGTAGGAATGACAGGAAGCACTGGTGGTGAAATGAAAGATCTATGCGATGTTCTACTCAATGTCCCTTCCACCAATACACCCAGGATTCAAGAAGCTCATATTCTGATGGGGCATATAATCTGTGAATTAACGGAAAAAGGCTTATTCGATGCATAATTTGGAAGAGCTAATCCAATGGGTCAAAGCCAATAGACCCACTTTATTCTTAGACCGAGATGGTGTGATCAATAAGCGATTACCTGGGCGATATGTTCAACAGGTAGAAGAGTTCCAATTCTATCCTAATTTATCCGAACATTGGTCTACATTGAATCAATATTTTCAGCATGTTTTGGTCGTTACTAATCAACAGGGCATTGGGAAGCAACTTATGAGTCATGAAGATTTAGCTGTGGTTCATGAGTACATGCTCTTTGAAATTGAAATGAGTGGTGGAGCAATAGATGAAATTTATTATTGCCCAGAGCTAGCTGAACACGACCCGGTATGTCGTAAACCTAATCCAGGTATGGCCCTAGAAGCTCAAGCTGATTTTCCCGATATCCAATTCAAAAATGCCTTGATGGTGGGAGATTCTATTTCAGATATTCAGTTTGGTCAACAGCTGGGTATGAAAACCCTATTGATTAAGACTAAAAAGGGTGAGCAGCAAAGACTGGAAGATGAGGGTATTATGCCAACTGCTACATTAGATTCTGTGATGGATTTAATTCGGCATCTACAGGCTTGATTTTTACAATCTGCTTAGATAGATATTTTTCAAGGACCTAAAAAAATAGTACTTTAAAGTGTATTCAAAAATTGAAAAGTACTAATGCTCATGTCGAATCGAAGTTTAATATTCCCGTTATCTATGCTTTGCATAGTGCCTATGTTGTTACAAGCCCAAAAAGTGGTGGATGTTCAACATGTTCCTATTAAACAGGCTGTAGTCCAAAACATGACCCATCCAAATACTGGTTTGGATGTGGATATTAAGTTTTTGGAAGCACCAGCTCCTGACGGAGATTCTTATTGGGGAGCGCTTGCTGCTCAAAAAGCGAAGAGTGCGGAGCTTTATCCAAAACAGCAAAAATCAAATCTTCAAACCAGGGGACAAGTGGATATGCCGACTTTGCTTAACAACTTTGTGGGCAACAATACGAATAATGGGGCACCATGCGACAACCACTTATCTATTTCAAATGATGGACAAATTGTCTCTGTGGTAAACAGACATTTTGCGGTTAAAAATACTCAGGGAAATTGGTTGTCGGCAGCCACCTTAGAAAACTTCGCGAATCCTTTGGGTATTTCGGCAACCAAGTATGATCCTAAGACATTGTACGATCCAATCAATGATCGATTCGTAATTTTTATGTTGGCTGGATTTGCAAGTACTACATCTAAGATTATTGTAGCCGTTTCTGCGACCAATGATGCTGCAGGAGATTGGTTTTTATACACCCTTCCAGGTAATCCTTTTGATTT
>CAJXMP010000143.1 GCA_913056515.1 uncultured Lewinella sp. | reverse complement strand
TGCAGCATTTAAGCAAATGAATGAGCCCTCTGGTCGTGCGGTAAAGCAGGTACACAAGGATAGTTATTGAATATGAAAGTGTTTAAAATAGAATAAAGGGGTTAATTTTATTAATTTAGTTGGGTAGGTTTTATAGTTAGAAGTACAAACACTTTGCTTGTCCTAATGGCCTATTATCATCCTTTATTTTTATATAAAATTAAACCTTTACTAATTAGTAAAGTCCAAGATAAATAGCCCTATTCTTACTATACCAATCGGAAACACCCGGTCTCTTAATTAGAAAGACTACATTTCACTAATGTTTAAATATAGATAATGAAACAAGTGTTATCCATACTTTTTCTTTGTTGTGCCACTACATATTTCTTGGGCGCTCAGACATTGCCAACTGAAGTTCATATTAGTTCAGATGGCAGATTGATTAGAGGAGGAAATCCAACGGAGGGTTTATACAATACTGCAGATGTGCATAAACTGGAAATCACTTTGGAGGAGACGAATTGGTTTCAGCTCATGGATGGAAGTAATGGAGGTGGACCAGGAGGAGGTGGACCAGGAGGAGGAACTCCAGGCATTAGCCTTGTAGGAACACTGACCTTCAATGATGATATCATTCTAGATAGTGTTTTGGTTAGTATTAAAGGACAAACTTCAGACTTTCAGAATGATTCAGAAAAGAAGTCATTCAAAATAGAAATTGATGAATTCATAGATCAAGACTTGTTAGGTTACGACAATTTGAATTTAAACTGTGGATTTCAAGATCGATCTAGTATGAGAGAGGTATTGTATTACGATGTTTCTAGATCGTTTACACCTGCACTTAAAGGAGCATTTGTTGATTTGTATATCAATGGAGAATCCTGGGGGCCATATAGCAATATTCAACAAATTGAAGGTGCCTACATTAAAGAGTGGTTTATCAATAATGATGGAACGAGGTGGAGAGCAGATAGACCTGAGGGAGTTGGAGGCCCAGGCGGTGGAGGCCCAGGCGGTGGTAATATGTTCGGGACTGGTGAATCTACTTTAAATTACAACGGACCAGACTCTACGGACTATAATGAAAGTTATACGCTCAAGAAATATGAAAAAGATAATCCCTGGGAGGATTTAATTGAAGTGTGTGACGACCTCAATAATTTACCCATAGATGCACTGTATGAAGAATTGAAATATACCCTTGATATAGACCGAACCTTATGGTATTTAGCACAAGAAATGTTTTTTTCCGATGATGATAGTTATATCCATAAAGGAGGTATGGACTACTATGTATATTGGGATGATGCTACAGACAGAATAATACCTTTAGAAGTGGATGGTAACTCCGTACTTAGAAACGACTATGTTAATTGGAGTCCGTTTTATAATGAAGACGATACAGATTTTCCTTTGCTCAATAGACTTTTGCAGAATACCGAAGTTCGCCAACGCTACCTGGCCCATGTTAGAACTATCCTAGCATCTTATTTTACCGAAGATTATATGCATAATCGAGTGGATGAATTTGAGGCTATTCTAGATCAGCGTGTAGAACAAGACCCTAAAAAATTATACAGTTACACCCAGTTTTTGAATGGTGTACAAACGCTGAAAGATATTATCAGTACTCGGATCAATTATCTTTCTAATCATCCAGAAATCAATCAAACTGGTGTCGAAATCATAGAAGTAAATATGGAAACCTCTGGTGGACAAAATACTGCTCCACTCCATGAGGAAACGGTTCATGTAAGTGCTGAAATAGCAGGAGCAGAACAATCGGTATGGCTCTATTATGGTGTAGGTATAGATGGCGTATTTGAACGAGTAGAAATGTATGATGATGGATTAAATGGGGATCAAGAGGCAGGAGATAATATATATGGTGGACTAATTCCTGGGCATACTGTAGGGACCTATGTTCGCTATTATGTGGAGGCAATCAAGAACGACGCTTACTCAACCGCAAGTTATTTCCCTGAAGGGGCAGAACATGATGTGTTTATTTATCAAGTGCAGTTAGGGGCCATTGCTTCAGGAGATGTGGTTATCAATGAGTTTATGGCAAGAAATGAGTCAACGATTGCAGATCAGGCCGGAGAGTTTGATGATTGGATAGAGTTGTATAATAATGGTTCATCTACAATTGATTTGAGTGGTTACTACCTTTCAGACGGTGGGCTGGAATTAACGGAATGGGAATTTCCATCAGGTACCACTATTGCTCCAGATGGCTACTTGATTATTTGGGCCGATAATGATGAGGATCAAGCCAGCGCAAGTGAATTACACGCTAACTTTAAATTATCTGTAGATGGAGAGCAGATTTATTTGCTTAATTCAGCTGCAGAAATTATAGACACCGTTTTTTACACTGCCCAAGTGGAAGATTTATCTTATGCTAGAATACCAAATGGCACTGGAGCATTTGAAATTACTGATCCTACATTCAATGGTTATAATGGAGCAACCAGTACCATTAATTTGCCTGAGAACCACACTATTAAAATTTATCCCAATCCAGTACAAGAATCTTTTATGATTCAAAGTAGTAGGCAGCTTTCTGAGGATTGGAATCTACTATTAATGAATACAAGTGGCCAAGTGGTATGGTCTCAAAAAGGGATATCTAGTCAGTCCATTGATGTGTCTGATTATGCAGCTGGGGTATATGCACTATGTCTCAAGCATACAATAACAGGAGAGATCTACAGCGATCAACTTATTATTATTCGTTGATGGTTTAAATAAGCAGGGGTTTTTGTGAGGTTTCATGATGGGATGGCCAATTATACGGCATAAATATGATTATTCAGGCGAATAACTTTGTATCTTCTTGTGTTAAAACACCTTACCTATGAAGTTAATAACTCCATCTAGTTTAGTTCTGGGTCTTTGTATGCTTCTTTTAAGCGCGTGTCAAAAGGAGTCCAAATGGCAGGGGCAAAAGCCTATTCAAGTTGTTCCAACTGACACCAAACCCATCCAAAAACAAGTTAAAGGCACCTATGATTTAGGGTCTGGCATTTATGCCTCCAATGATTTTGATGGAGCCCGGCTCAATGGTATGATTTTAAGTGGAGATACTTTGATTACCGCTTTAATCACAGCTGAAAATACGCCTATTAATCCAAGCCCTTGGTACGCTTTTAAGTTATGGTCTGAAGAAGAACGAGTAGTTCAGCTTAAATTGACCTATCAAGATGGTGCTTTTCATAGATACTACCCTAAGCTTAGTAGGGATGGATTGGATTGGGAAAACCTAGACGAAAAAGATTATGTAGAGGGAGCGGAAAAAATGGATATAGCTAATAGGCAGTTACCTAAATATATTACCATGCGTTTGTCTATCGGTCCAGATACCTTATGGATTTCTGCTCAAGAGTTGATTACCTCTGCTCATGTAAAAACCTGGACGACTGCCTTATGTGAATTACCCTATGTGTCTAGCATGGAAATTGGTAAAAGTTTAGAGGGTAGACCCATTGATTTATTGCGAATAGGTGAAGCTAGTGATGAAAAGATGATATTCGTTTTATCTAGGCAACATCCACCGGAAGTCACTGGATATTTAGCCATGGAATCCTTTGTGGAAGCTATAGCTTCTGATAATCCTGTCGCTCAAGCCTTTCGAAAAGAATATACCACTTATGTGGTTCCATTGGCAAATCCTGATGGAGTAGATAATGGGCACTGGCGACACAGTGTAGCGGGTATAGACTTAAATCGAGATTGGGCCAATGTCAATCAGCCTGAGGTAGCCTGTATTCAATCATTTATGGAAGAAAAAATCGATAGTTCTGGAGGACGCTTTTATTTTGGAGTCGATTTTCACTCCACCTGGCAGGATATTTACTACACGATAGATCCTACCCTTAGTGGGAATATGCCTGGTATAGTACCTAGTATGATTGATTCTATGGCAAGTGTCTTGGGTTTAGATCCAAATATTCGTCCAAATGGAATGGATGTACCTAGTATTAATTCATCCCGTTATTTCTTTGAAAAATTTGGAGCGGAGGCATTGACTTATGAGATAGGGGATAATACCCCAAGAGATTTATTGAGGCAAAAAGGGGAGACCTCTGCCTTAGAATTGATGGAGATCATGATGGCTAATGAATAGGCGATTATTGTTTTTATCGAATATACTCCAATATCAAAAATTAGCAAATACATTTAAGTCTTTCAGGTTCAATGAACTTGGATACTAAACTATTTATATATTGTAGATGGCAGGTGAATTGGTAATCGATCATATCAAGTTTTTAATTTGCCTATTTAGTTAAAGAATAAACTGCTCATGCGTAACATTACTTTTTGTCTTTTGTGGATTCCTTTCCTGCTTACTAGCCTTAAAGCTCAAGTAGTCATCAATGAATATTCAGCCTCTAATTTGGAGAGCTTTACGGATGCTTTTGGTAAAACAGAGGATTGGATAGAGTTGTATAATACCAGTTCTATGGATGTTGATATTAGTGGCTGGCATTTATCGGATAAAGCGAATAAACCTGGAAAATGGGATATTCCCCAGGGAACAATCATACCAGGAAATGGGCATTTGGTTTTCTTGTGCTCTGGGCGTGATGGTTTTTTATACAATGAATATCATACCAATTTTAAACTTACACAGACTAAAGAATCTGATATTGTTCTCTTGTCTAATGCCAGTGAAACAGTCTTAGAATCTCATTCACTGGACCTAACTTTAGTGGAACATTCCCATTGTAGATCTGTTGATGGAGGTTCAGATTGGAAAATAAGTACTTCGCCGTCTTTTGGTACTTCAAATAATGGAACGGCTCAAGTTGACGGTTATACTGCTACACCAGAAATGAGTATGATTGGTGGATTTTATGCCGGTAGTGTGACTATCACTATTCTTAATAATGAGCCTAATTCTGTATTGAGATATACTTTAGATGGCACTAATCCCACGGCTAGCTCTTCTGAATATACTGGGCCTATTACGATAACTGAAACACAGGTGGTAAAAGCTCAATCATTTAGTAGTGATCCAAATATTCTACCAGGTAAAATGGAATTCAACACCTATTTTATCGATGAGGATTTTTCACTGGCTGTATTTTCTGTAGCTGCAGATGAGGTAATTGATTTAGCTAACGGGAATGGTTCATTGATTCCTATTGGTTCATTGGAATATTTTAATACTGAAAAAGAGCGTGAAGCAGTTGCTTTTGGAAGTTTGAATAGGCATGGTCAAGATTCTTGGGTATTAGATCATAGAAGTTTGGATTGGGTTACGCGAGATGAAATGGGCTATACCAAAGCTGTAGATGCTCAACTATTCAAATATTCTGAGCGTGATGAATATCAAAAATTCATGTTCCGGAATTCAGGGGATGATAACTATCCAGCTATTGATGATTGGGCGCATCAGGGTTCTACGCACATTAGAGATGAGTATGTACATACTTTAGCTCAGCTGGGCGGAATGAAATTGGATCAGCGTGCAGTTGAGCGTGTAATTGTGTTTTTAAACGGAGAATATTGGGGGGTGTATGGGATGCGTGAACGACCAGTGGATCATGATTATACCGATGAATATTACGATCAAGGAAAGTATGACATTCAATATCTGTCTACTTGGGGTTCTTCTGAAGCAGAATATGGAGGTATTCAGGCCGTAGCAGATTGGGAGGATTTAAGGAATTTTATTCTGGAAAATGATATGAGTGTTCCTGGGAATTATCAGGTGGCTAAGGATAGCATTAGTATGAAGAGTATGATCGATTATTTCTTGATGAATTTAAATGTTGTGGCTGTCGATTGGTTGAATTATAACACCGGATGGTGGAGAGGTCGCAATCCTGAAGGTGATCACAAAAAGTGGGGATATATTCTTTGGGATTTGGATGCGACATTTGATTATTACATCAATTATACTGGCGTGCCTAATCAAGATCCAGATGCGACTCCATGTGATGTGGAGGAAATCGGCGATTATATGGACGAATTCTTTGGGACTGAGGTTACTGATTATGGTGCACTACTAGACAGTACGCAGCAAATTACGATAGATACTTCTATTTTCTGTGAGACTTTAATGAATGGAAGTAGTCCTTATCCGGCTACGGATACCTTATTTCATATAGTAGTTGAAAATGATCCTTATTGTTGTGAGGTGGATTGGGATTATATCTGCCAAGACGCTTATGATAATTTAGCTGATGGCTGGGGTCAAGCAGGGCCTAATCCATGGAATATCAATGACTTTTATGGAAATATCGGAAGTCATGAAAAGATATTTTTGAAGTTACTCGAGGAGAGTCCAGAGTTCAAGCAGTTGTATTATACCCGTTATGCCGATTTGATGAATACGGTGTTTACCTGTGAAAATATGAATACTATTCTCGATAGTATGTTAGCTGTAATTGAACCAGAGATGCCGCGTCAAATTGAACGCTGGGGTGGAACACTTCAAGAGTGGGAATCGAATGTGCAGGATTTGAAAGATTTCGTCAATGCACGCTGTACCTTATTAGATGATGGAGCCTTAGATTGTTATGATGATTTGACAGGAGTCTTTCCCATAACCTTGATGACGGAGCCTTCTTGGGTTGGAGAAATTGAATTCAATACCATTGATATTCAGGAATTCCCATGGACAGGTGATTATTTTGGAGGTGTAGAGAACTACATTGAAGCAAATGTACTACCAGATTATGATGATGTTTGGACTTTTAGTCATTGGGTCAGTACTGCTGGAAATATTATTTCTCCTAGTGTTACAGAAGATGTAGCGAGTTTGATGCTAACGCAAGGAGACACTTTGATTGCGGTATATACAGGAGGCGATGTACAAACAGAAGACTTGGATTCTAAATACGACTTAAGTGTATTCCCTAATCCAGCATCCAATTATCTGAGAGTTGAATTTAATTTAGAAGCCGCTCAAGATATGCAGGTTGAATTATATAGCTTATCAGGTCAACTCGTTGAGCGTTTTGCAGCATTGAATGGTGTGCAAGGTGCCGGGCAGTATTCGACCAATCTAACTTTAGATCGGGTTCCTCATGCGGGGCTCTATATTTTAAGTGTTCGGATAGGAGATGACCAAAAGCGCTATAAGGTCAATGTAATTAAATAAAACAGTTGGATTGGTATTAATTATTGTATTACCAGTGTGTTTAGCATCTATTTGTTGTTTTGATTCAACAATTGATCGTATTTATCGAGATTGCGTTGAATCAAAGATAAAATATTGTGCGTTAGTCAGATCTGCGGATGATGATATTCAAAC
>CAJXMP010000142.1 GCA_913056515.1 uncultured Lewinella sp. | reverse complement strand
TCAATGCTCGTGTTGCGGGTAACTTTGTAAACGAAGATATTCTTGGTAGCCTTGAGTTCGCTTGTAAGCTTGCTGGTTCAAAAGTAATCGTTGTAATGGGACACACTTCTTGTGGAGCAGTAAAAGGTGCTTGTGATCATGCTGAATTGGGTAACCTGACTCAAATGTTAGACAAGATTATGCCAGCAGTAGATGGTACTTCTACAGCAGAAGGTGAAGCAAGGAATTCTTCCAATGGCGATTTCGTAAATCGCGTTGCGGTGAAAAATGTGGAATTGACCATAGAGAACTTGAAGTCTATGAGCCCAGTGCTAAATGAGATGCTAGAAAATGGAGAGATTGATGTAGTAGGTGCGATGTACGATGTAAAAGACGGCTCCGTATCTTTTTTATAACGGATAATGAAAGTTTAATGATATAAAGCCTTGCACCTTGTGCAGGGCTTTTCTTTTGATATCGATAAAATATTTAGGGCCCTAATTTTCCTTATTAATTGATTTTCACTAATTTAAGATCAGTCTAGCAGGAGTATCAACTCCTTGGGCTCCTTTCTACCAATAAATTGTTTTTCATTTTTTTAAATTTTCAGTCATGAGAATCAATACACTGCTATTGGCTTGTATCGGAGCCGTATTTATGTTTTTATCTTCCTGTGGAACAGATGACGAGGTGGTCATAGATGACACGGTTATGGATGATCCAGTACCAGAAGGCTATTCCCTGGTTTGGGCGGATGAATTCAATGGTGATGTAATTAGTCCGGATAACTGGAATTTTGAATATGGAGATGGTACAGATTATGGCCTTCCTCCAGGTTGGGGTAATAATGAACTTCAATTATACACCGACGCTAGTGATAATGCTGGTATTGTAAAATTAGGAGATATTTCTGCCCTTCATATAACTGCACTTGCGGATGGAACAGGGGGATACACTTCTTCCAAGCTGACATCTCAAAACAAAGTGAGTGTGCGCTATGGTCGAGTAGATGCAAAGGCTAAAATGCCTCAAGGTCAAGGTATCTGGCCTGCCATTTGGATGCTAGGGGATAATATTTCTGAAATTTCTTGGCCAGGATGTGGGGAGATTGATATCGTAGAGGTACTCGGTCAAGATCCAAACACAGTATATTCTACGGTACATTATACCGATGCAGATAATAGCCTTTCAAGTGATCAGGGATTGATCAATTCAACCGTTGACTACAGCGCAGATTTTTATATTTATTCGGTAGAGTGGACACCTGAAGTTATTCGTTTTTTACTAGATGACGATGTGGTGCATGAGGTGGCCTTAGCGGACGATATGAAAGAGTTTCAGCGTAGTTTTTACCTCATCATGAATGTGGCAGTGGGCGGCTATTGGCCAGGTGAGCCAGATGCAACAACAAGTTTTCCACAAAGTATGCAAGTGGATTATGTCAGAGTTTATGCCCAAGATGGGTTTGAGGCTCCAGAGGCACCTGCACTAGATATTACTGAAGAGACCATAGGTCAAATTTTACAACCAAGTATAGCCGATCATGCCATCCAAGAGGGATTTGATATTTTAGGAAATCTCGAAGTACTCGTATGGGGTGGAGGAGGAGAACCTATTGTAGGTTTATCTGATCAAGCAGTAGAAGGAGATTCTTCTTTATTATTTACCTACCAAGGTGAAAACTGGGGCGGAGGATATATTAAGATGGAAGACCCGGTAGACTTGAGTGGCTACACCAATTTCAAGTTTTCCTTACAAACGCCTGCAGAGCTCGTAGATGCTGAAATTAAGTTAGAGAGCCCTGCTACAAATGCGGCTGTGTACTTAGCCAATTACACGGGTACAGATGTGGGGAATGGCTTCCTAGAATATTCCATTCCACTAGCAGATTTTATTGGTTTAGATGTGAGTGCCGTATGGATTCCTTTTGCCATGTGGAATCCTCAAAATTCGGCCTTGGAATTTGTGGGAGGGGACGTACATATTGATAATATTCATTTTGAATAGGTAGAATTTATTTTGTTGCTGTCCGATATGTCTTAATTTAGAGCAACTAACGCGCTGAATTATGATTGTTTCTAAAGGCTTACATATTTCAAAACTCATCAAATGGTCTGGTCATCATATCGTATGGCTAACACTAGTGATGAGTTTTGCTGTATTACTTTATCATTTTGGTTGGATAAACTTCGTGATTCCTTGGCTTCCAGTATCGGTTATTGGTACGGCGGTAGCCTTTTATGTGGGTTTTAAGAACAATCAGTCTTATAGCAGAGCTTGGGAAGCTCGTAAGATTTGGGGTGGAATCGTCAATGAAAGCCGAACTTGGGGTATGCAAGTAGGTGGTTTCATCAATAATCAATTTCGAAGTGAACCAGTAAGTGATGAGGAGACTCATGCTATTAAAAAGAGATTGATTTATAGGCATATTGCTTGGTTGTACCAGCATAGGGAACAGTTGTTAGTTCCTACTTCTTGGGAGCATATCAGCCAAGGTGGGATAATGTCTAGGACTGCTGAAATGTATCAGACAAGATTTGGGGTTGGACTCTTTGCAGAAGAGATCAGTCAAATTGATCTACAAAATTATCTAAGCTCGGAGGAATATAGTCGCATAATGAAAATGGCCAATCCAGCTACGCAGTTGGTCAACCTACAATCAAAGGATTTGGAACAGCTTCGGATGAATGATTTCATCAATGATTTCCAACACATGGAGATGGAAAGTGTATTAAGATCCTTTTATACTTTACAAGGAAGGAATGAACGAATCAAAAAATTCCCTTTACCAAGGCAGTACGCCAATATGAGCCGATATTTCGTTGGTATATTCATCACCTTTTTACCTTTTAGTATGATTCCTGAATTGATGGATTCAGGTAAGTTTGGTATATGGTTATCCATTCCAGTATCTGTGTTGATTGGTTGGATTTATGTGATGATGGAAATTGTTGGCGATTACTCGGAGAACCCATTCCAAGGGATGGTGAATGATATACCTACCTTGTCTTTGAGTAGAACGATAGAGATTGATTTAAGGGAAATGTTAGGTGAAACAGACCTACCTAAAAAGATTGAGTCCAAAGGAAATGTACTGATGTAATGATGCTATTTATTTACTCTATTTAGATGTTATGGTCTACAGACAGATACAGCAAAGTGACAATCCGCACCTAGCCAAAATTATAAGGGATTGTTTCATCGAATTTGATGCACCGAAAGAGGGTACGGTCTATGGAGATCCTTCTACGGACAATCTATATAGTGAATTTCAAATAGCAGGCTCTATACTCTTTGTTGTCGAGGAATCAGGGGTGATTTTAGGTTGTGGAGGTATCTATCCATCAGCTGGTCTTGATCCAGGCTGCGCCGAACTGGTGAAATTGTATTTAACTCCTGCAGCTCGTGGTAGAGGAATAGGGAGGAAACTGTTGGAATTGAGTATGGATGCTGCCCGTGATATGGGATATACTTCCTTGTATATCGAGTCCATTCCGGAATATTCCAAAGCAGTGGGCATGTACGAAAAGGCAGGATTCAAGCATTTAGATAGTCCACTTGGCAACTTTGAACATCCAGCTTGTAATATTTGGATGTGGTGTGCTTTATAAATTTTGCTTCAAATCTTATACAATCCTCCCTATTCTTTCTATTTTAGGTCATTACATAACTAAATCTCATTATTATGATCCAAGAATTTAAGAAATTCATCAGCCGAGGTAATGTCATGGAAATGGCTGTAGGTCTAATCATGGCTACATATTTCGGAGCTATCGTTAAGTCATTAGTCAACGATATTTTAATGCCACCCATTGGCATGTTATTAGGCGGGGTTGATTTCGCCGAATTAAAGCTAGTCATCCAAGAAGCAACTGCTGAATCTGCTGCAGGCGCTGGAGATGGTATAGCAGAAGTAGCCATCGCATACGGCTCTTTCATCAATACCATCATCACCTTCATTATTGTCGCATTTGCCATCTTCATGGTAGTAAAAGGCTACAACAATATGAAAGACCGATTAGAAAAGAAAGAGGAAGAAGCACCAGCTGCACCTCCAGCACCTTCCAAGGAAGAACAATTATTGGAAGAGATCAGGGATTTGTTGAAAAAGCAGAATGGGTAATTAAAAAAGGGAAGCTAGATGGTTTCCCTTTTTTTTGTTCCTTAAAACTTTAGTACTAAAACTTTCCTTTATTTCTCCTTTAATCCCAAATTCCGTAATTTCTGATTATTACTTTGAAAACAAGGAAATTATGTAATACGGAATCCGTTTATTACCCATCGTTTTATGTATTCTAATGACTGTACCGACTGTTGGCCAAACCAATTGGAGCGGTCAGGTAGATGCTGTTATGCCTAGTGTTTTGGAACGCCATCGGGAGATTGTGGCTATACCTAATGTAGCAGCTGATCATGATGATATGTTGCGGAATGCTGAATATATGAAACAGGCCTTTGGCAACCTCGGTTTCTCGATTTCTTTACTGGAATCTACTTCATTACCGGTGTTTTTAGCTGAAAAAGTGGTAGACCCTAAGTTGAAGACCTTACTTTTTTATTTCCACCTCGATGGACAACCGGTGAATCCCGAAAATTGGACACAGGAAGATCCGTTTACTCCCGTACTTCGAAAGCAATCCAGCAATGGGGAATGGGTCGACCTCCCTTGGTCTTCCGTTCGTGAAAAAACTATTGATCCGGAATGGCGGATTTATGGTCGTGCCGCTGCTGATGATAAAGGTCCTATTACTATGATGCTAACCGCACTGGAATTGATGCGTGCGAACGGGAAAGAATTGCCGTATAATATGAAGGTTATTCTGGACCTTCAGGAAGAGGCCGGATCGCATGCTTTTATGAGTACCATTGAGGACTATAAAACCAACTACGCTGCCGATTATATGATCATTATGGATGGACCTGCACACTACACCAATGTGCCGACCTTGACCTTTGGTTGTAGAGGAATCGCTCGCTGTGATATCACGGTGTATGGAGCTAAACTCCCCCAGCATTCAGGGCACTTTGGTAATTATGCACCTAACCCAGTCTTTAGAATGGCACATCTCTTGTCCAGTATGAAGAATGAGTATGGTACAGTTGTCATTGATGGCTTCTATGATGGCATTGAATTGGATGCAGAAACAAGAGCTGTTTTAGAGGCTATCCCAGATAAGAACGCAGAAATCAATGAACGCTTATTGATACATACGCCTGATCAAGTAGGCGATACCTACCAAGAATCCTTACAGTTTCCCTCCCTTAATGTGAGGCATATTGAAACCTCTTGGAAAGGACCAGGCTTGAAAACGGTAATCCCTGAGTATTGTACAGCCCATATTGATGTGCGTCTAGTCAAAGAAACAGATGGAGCAGCTCAAATAGAAAAAGTCAAAAAACATATTGCCAGTCAAGGATACTTAGTCTTAGATCGAGCACCCACAGATCAAGAACGCCTCGAGCATCCTTTGATTGCTACATTTCATGGCAATGGAGGGGTCAACGCCTTCCGTACAGAAACAGATTCACCACTTGGCTTGAAATTACAAGCAGCCATCAGCGAAAACTTCGATGATGATATGGTGCTGATCCGCACCATGGGAGGGACGATTCCAATTATTCCTGCAGTGAATACACTGGATATCCCAGCGGTAATTGTACCAATGGTGAATATGGACAATAATCAGCATGCCCCTAATGAGAATATTCGAGTAGGGAACATCATTGATGGAATCCATATTTGCTTGGCTATTTTGGGTATGGACTTGGATTAATAAATTGGTTTATCAAAAGTTGTTATCCGCATATGCAACAAATAAAACTTTGATTTGTATGGTGTTATAGTAGTTATCAAGAATTATAAAAAGAGCATATTATGTTTAAAAAATCTATTCTTTCGCTAGTGTTTGCAAGTCTTTTATTTCATGCTTGTGCGCCGGACGAACTCAATGTTTCACCAGATCCTAATGACCAAATTGAGGTTCAAGACACATTAATTGGAGTTAATGCTCTATTGGAGTTCATGGAAATTAATGATCTGAACGAGGCTGTTATGGCCTGTTTACAATTGACATATCCAGCACAGTTTCTCCTATCTAATGGAGATACGATAGAAGTACTTGATGAATTTGAATTAATAGAAGCCATTACAACTCAAGAGATTGTAGATTTTGTTTATCCTGTTACCTTCATGAATAGTGATGGAGAGCTTATAGAAGTATTAGATCAATCCATGTTGGAGTTGATTTTCGCTGCTTGTATACCTGATACAGGTTGGGACGAACCTATAAGTGATAATGAGCTTATACCAGCTTTTTTATTCTTTGATCTTTGTCTAGAATTACTTTATCCAGTAGATATACTGACAGCTGATTTAGACACCCTTACAATAAATTCGGAGGAAGAGTATATTGAAGAGATTACCTATGGACCAGAAGCCTTTTTGATTTTTCCTTTTAATGTGGAAACGCCTAATGGGGATGTGTTGGCTATAGCGAACACATTTGAATTCACGGAGGCCTTAATGGATTGTGGTTCTGTAAATCCACCCATAACCATAGATTCTTTTTATGTAGTCGACTTTTTCTGTTTGGATATTCAATATCCACTAAATTTAATTGATGAGGTAGGGAATGTAATAGTTGTGGAGGACGAGAATCAGTACATGGCATTAATGATGAGTGGAGCTTTTTACACCATTCAGTTTCCTTTTACACTAGTTGATTCGACAACGGGAGAGATTTTTGAAATTAATGTAGAGGAAGATCTCATTGAGGCCTTAGAATATTGTGGAATAATAGATGTGGAACCCACTGATCCGTGTAATACACCAGCACATGTTCTATTGTTTTTCAATCAGGGTAGTGCCCAATGTAATTATGAAATTATCTATCCAATCGTACTGCAGACTGGGAATAGTATTTTTCCTTTAGCCGATCAAGCAGGCTATTTTGAACTGTTTAATAATTATCCACTAGATTCTATTGAAATCATTTATCCTGCTGCCATTCAAATGTTAGATGGTACCGGTGATGTGATAAGCTTTAGTAATGATGAACAAGTCTGTGCATTTATCGAAGATTGTGAATAAACATACTTAGATATAAAGGAATGATCCTCCGGCTAGTGTCGGAGGATTTTTTTTATATTAAAGTATGAAAAAGAAACTCGTCAATGCCCAAACCGATAAAGATGTCAACGCATTTATCGATAGCATAGAGAATCAGGTCCGACAAGCCGATGCTCGAGTGTTATTGGATTTATTGCAAGACATAACAGGAGACGAACCTAAAATATGGGGTAAA
>CAJXMP010000141.1 GCA_913056515.1 uncultured Lewinella sp. | reverse complement strand
TGGTCACGAAAAAACTACCGGAAATGAGCAAAACTGCTAAAAATTGTACAACTGATGTGGTAAAAAACTTTTTCTCGGAAATTTATTTTCTCCGAAGCAAGATTTCAGATCGTCAAATTGATTCATATTGTATATTATCAAGGTGATATAAAAAGCACTTGTTTTTTTCTTAAAAACACCTACCAAGCGCTCAACTAATAAGCCTACATTCAATTTCAATTTCCGATCATGCATGGCCATCCATGTTAATAAAATACAGAATGGAATCATCACTATGCAAGGTAGCCAGGCTGCAAAAACTACATCCACAACAAATTTCTCTGCTAATTTTTTACCATAAATAATGGCCATATTGAATAGTATAAAGAATGTAATGGAAACGAGTAATGGATAACCAAATCCACCTTTTTGTACAATGGCGCCCATAGGAACACCTATAAACACAAATACAAAGCAGGCTGCCGCTAAACAAAACTTATGATGTAATTGAAATTGATAATCTACTAACCTATCCTTTCGTCTACTTACCTGCTTCTGACCCGCTTTAACCTGAGCATGTGCAGATCGAACCATTGTTTTGGCCTTTAATACAATTTTTTTATGTTCGCTCTCATTAAACGTAAGGATGTAAGGCAGCACATTCAGACTATCCAAATGCTTTCTATATCCAACTTTTGATGAGGCCTGCTTACCTTTAAGGTTAGTTCTATTTCTTTGTTTAGGCTTAGTGGGATTGCTTTGATCTAGTCTTTTAACCTGAGCAGATGAAATCACATCTGCATTTAAACTTCGTTCTTCATTTTCCTCATCCGATTCACTACCCTCTTTTGGAAACAAAGTGCCATTCAGGTTTTCTTTCAATACATCCATTCGTTTGTAAACCGCCACTCTGGATGTATCAACTTTGTCAATCAAATCACCCACCGATAACATAGAATGATGGTCTCTAAATAAATCCTGATCGGTTTGATCTAAGTCAAACTCCCCCAAATCAAAAACCTTTCTAAATTTTTTAAAAGAAGTTCTAGTGAAAGGCATCGCTTTCTTCTCTCGCCCATCCTTGTGGTATTGCCAACCATCATATAGCTCCATAATAAGATAACGACCATCTTCTGTTACAGTCATTTTTCCATCTTGAGCCACAACTTCCATCATGGTTCCTACATTGGCATCTTTAAAGTCGACCAGCAGGACATCTTTCAAGGCGCCTGTTTTTTCATTTTTCTCCCCTATACGAATTGAATAACCATTAAAGTCATCATTAAACACACCTTCTGTGAGGGAGAGTGTAGGCTTTTGATGTTTAAGATCGTATAATCTACTCTTGAATTGAAGTGTAGACATAGGAGAAATCACATCTGAACTGAAATAGGAAAACAGTGCTATTAAGAACCCGACCCAAACAATGGAACGCATAATTCTCAAGAGGGAAACACCTGCAGATTTGATACTAGACAATTCATAGGATTCACCAAGGTTTCCGAAAACCATCACCGTTGAAATCAAAATAGCAATAGGGAGTGCCATAGGAAATAGGGCCACAGACATATAACCCAACATTTCCATAATAAAGAAAAAACTAACCCCCTTCCCTGCTATATCATCTAAGGCAAGAAATAGACTTTGCATAACCAATACAAACAATGCAATGAAAAAGGTTGCAATGAATGGTGGTGCAAAAGAGACTAATAAAAGCTTATCCAATTTCCTGAAACCCATCAAAATCGCTGTGCTTTATTTCTGCTAAAATGCAGGAAAAGTTTGAATATTTCATTTTAACAACAGCCAATTGAAAAAAAATCTAATTTTTTTTGACCAAAGTGTAACCCTTCATGTATCAATTACTCAGAATCAAAATAATTTTGATTTATCTCTCCGATTGAACAAAAATCATTAAATTCCAATTGGCGAATGGATTGCCACTTTTTTCAATCACCAAAATTACATCCATGTATCAACGTAATAGATTAATGGGTTGCCTAAAACCTATTTATTTTCTTGCTTTTTTGGTTTCCACTCCTTTTTTCCTAACTGCCCAACCAGCAGTCAGTTCTGCGAAAAGCAGAATGGAAAGTTTTGAACAAAGACAAAACCTGTCGGCTAATTCAATTTTTAAAGGGGTATCATTCGAAAATATTGGACCAACCGTAATGAGCGGGCGTGTCTCTGATATTGACGTCAACCCATCCGACCCATCGGATTTCTTTGTTGCCTATGCCTCTGGAGGAATATTTAGGACACAAAATAACGGAACTACCTTCACTCCTCTCTTTGATAATCAAATTGTAATAACCATAGGAGATATTGCAGTAGACTGGGACTCAGGAACCATCTATGCTGGTACTGGAGAGGTTAACTCCAGCCGTTCATCATATGCTGGTATGGGTATGTACAAAAGTGCCGATTGGGGGCAAACCTGGACCGCATCTGGCCTGGAAGAAAGCCATCACATTGGTAGAATACTTATAAACCCTAATGATCCAAAGCAAATCACTGTAGCTGTTTTAGGTCATTTATATTCTCCAAATCAAGAAAGAGGAATCTATCATTCAGCAGATGGTGGACAAACCTGGTCTAAGACCTTATATGTGAACGAAAATGCTGGTGGTATTGACTTAATTGAAGACCCTACTGATCCAATGGTCCTGTATGCCTCTACTTGGGAGCGTACACGTAGAGCTTGGAATTTTGTAGAATCAGGTGAAGGATCAAATATCTACAAAAGTGTAGACGGTGGTAAAACATGGGGACAATTAACTAATGCTAGGTCTGGATTCCCACACGGTGAAGGAGCTGGAAGAATTGGTTTATCTGCTGTCGTTGAAAATGATAAGACCGTATTGTATAGTGTTATTGATAATTATTTTAGAAGACCTGCTGAAAAAGCAGAAGCAAATGGTGATCAGTTGACTAAAGATCAACTTAGAACTATGGATAAAACTGCTTTTCTGGCTATTCCAAGTGAAAAAGTAAAAGCATACCTAGCAGCGTATAACTTCCCTGAACAATACAGCTATGATAATATTGTTCAACTCATGAATAGTGGAGAAATCAATCCCAATGACTTAGTGGATTATGTAGAGGATGCTAATTCTTTATTGTTTGATACTCCGGTAGTTGGTGCAGAAGTATATCGATCTACGAACGGAGGTAGAAGTTGGAAAAAAACCCATGAGGGATACCTAGACTTCGTTTATAATTCCTATGGATATTATTTCGGTCAAATCAGAACCAATCCCTCTAATCCAAATACACTCTATATTATGGGGGTTCCTGTACTAAGATCGGATGATAAAGGAGCGAATTGGACATCCATTTGGAGACCAAACGTCCACGCAGATCATCATGCTCTTTGGGTTAATCCAGACAAGGAGGGGCATATCATATTAGGAAACGATGGAGGTATTAATATATCCTATGATTCAGGAGAGAACTGGATTAAATGTAATAGTCCAGCTGTGGGACAATTTTATGCTATCGCAGTAGATATGGCCAAGCCTTATAATGTTTATGGAGGATTACAAGATAATGGTGTTTGGTATGGGTCTAACCAATATCGTGCAGGCGTTGCTTGGCATAATTCAGGACATTATCCGTATAGAGAAATTATGGGAGGAGACGGAATGCAGGTTGCTGTTGACCTTAGAGATAATGAGACTGTTTACACAGGCTACCAATTTGGGAATTACTTCCGTGTTAACACCAGAACAGGTCAAAGGGCTTATATAACACCTAAGCATGAATTGGGTGATCGCCCACTTAGGTGGAATTGGCAAACCCCTGTTCAGCTTTCTAGCCACAATCAAGATATTTTCTACATGGGATCGAACAAACTGCATAGATCCTTCGATCAAGGAAATACTTTTGAGGAAATTTCTCCGGACTTGACCAAAGGCGGTAAAAAAGGAGATGTTGCTTATGGTACCATTACAACTTTCCATGAATCTCCATTAAAATTTGGTTTGATCTATGTAGGTTCCGATGATGGATTGGTGCATGTAACCAAAGATGGTGGAAATAATTGGACAAAAATCAGCAATGATTTACCTGCTGATATGTGGGTTTCAAGAGTTTGGGCTTCTTCACATGAAGAAGGAACAGTGTATTTAAGTTTAAATGGTTACAGATGGGATCACTTTGAAACTATGGTATATAAATCAACGGATTATGGTCAAAATTGGGAGGCGATTGGTAACAATCTTCCAGCAGAACCCGTAAATGTTATCAAAGACGATCCAAAAAACTCCAACATACTATACGTTGGTACTGACCACGGCTTGTATTGCTCCTTAGATGGCGGTGCATCATTTAGTATTATGGATACGGATTTACCTGCTGTACCCGTGCATGACGTTGTTGTACATCCAACTGCGAATGACTTAATTGTGGGAACACACGGAAGATCACTCTATAAAGCCAATATTGGTGCTATCCAACAAGCAAATCTAGAAAACGCGCTTGAAGTATTCGCTATTGCTGACCGAAGAGCTGGTCGGAATTGGGGTAACCAACGTGCAGCTTATATGGAGGCGAATGAACCAGAACAAACTGTATATGTCAGAACTGCTAATGCTGGTTCAGCACAGTTAGAAGTATTGCACAAAGATCAAGTCATTTATGCTTCAAGTGCAGATTTATCAGCAGGATTCAATGCATTAGCATATAATCTAAGTATCGACAGTAAAGAAGTTTCAGCTTTAGAAACGGCCTTGTCAAATGAAGAGACTTCTATTAAACTAGAAGCAGCAGATAACGGTATGTATTACTTGCCAAAAGGAGCTTATACCATTAGGATAAGTCAAGGATCAGATTCAGTTGAGACATCATTTAAAATAAAATAAACCTGTAAGGACCTTTGCATCAGCAGAGGTCCTTATATTTTCACCTTCCCTTTAAACACCTCTTGAGCTGGCCCCTCTAGATAAATTTGCTCAAAGCCTGACTCGGTTTTGTTAAAGTAAACCTGTAGTCTACCACCTTTAGCTTCAAAAGATTCAATGTATGTCCCCACTGGATATGCTTTATGAACAGCTTTGGCCAATGCAGATGCTATAATGCCCGTGCCACAAGCCAAGGTCTCTCCTTCTACACCTCGTTCATAAGTTCTTATTTTATTTTCACTTCCTACTTGAACTAGATTCACATTAGAACCAGCTGCTCCATTAGGAGATTGATTCCTATATCTTTTGCCGACCTCATCCATATCAGCTTGATCTATAGAAGATTGGAATAAAACTATGTGTGGAGAACCTGTATTTAAGAAGTAAAAATCTGACTTTTCTTTCCAGTCATTTAAATCTAAAACCTTGAGCTTAACAAGCTCAGAATCAATGACTTCACCTTCAAAAAGACCCTCGTTTGTCGTAAAACGGACATTTGTAATCGTATTTCGGACATTTTGATAATAAAACCATACTGCACAACGGCTTCCATTACCACATAATGTACTTACTTGTCCATCAGAATTATAGTATAACATATGAAAATCGGCAGATTCAGCAGGCTGAATTATTATGAATCCGTCGGCGCCAATACCAAAATATCTATCACACAACTTAGCAACCAATTCGCGTGACCAATCAATAGCAGGATTAACTTGTAATTGATTGACTATTATAAAGTCATTTCCAGCACCTTGATATTTAAAAAACTCTATTTCTACTCCATTAATCATATTAGAAAATATAATTTACTTGCTTTATTTGTTGTTGAATGAACATTAATAGATGTGTAAAGTAATTAAATTAGGTATTCAATCTTTACCAAAAGCCATCATTGATGAAAAAATATATAATCCCTTTCGTGTTTGCCTTAGTTGGTTCTATACTTGGAGTATTCATTTTTTTGACTTTTTTAGCTCCAGACTTTATAGAAGAAACACCAGTTTCTGAACAGGCTAAATATGTTTATTACGATAAACCAGCATATATAAACCCTGAATTTAGTTTTGCAGGACCTTATAATCCTGTTGATTTCACTTTAGCAGCAGCCATGTCTACACCGACTGTTGTAAATATTAAAAGTTCGAGTAAAGTTCGATCTGGTTATTGGATAGGATCATCGGAGGAAGTCATGTCAACTGGATCGGGAGTTTTAGTATCTAATGATGGTTACATAGTTACTAATAATCATGTCATAGAAGATGGTATTAAGTTTGAAGTTTCACTTTTTGATAACAGAGAATACAAGGCAGAACTAATCGGAAGAGATGTTTCTACAGATTTAGCGCTTTTGAAAATTGAAGAAGAAGACCTGCCCTACTCTACTTTTGGTAATTCAGATTCTCTACAAGTTGGCGCTTGGGTAATTGCAGTTGGTAATCCCTTCAGTTTAGAATCAACAGTAACAGCAGGAATCGTATCTGCCAAAGGAAGAAATATTGACATCTTGGATGGTGAGTATAGTATAGAATCTTTTATTCAAACAGATGCCGTTGTAAATCCAGGTAATAGTGGAGGTGCATTAGTTAATACCAAGGGTGAGTTGATAGGAATTAACACGGCTATAATTACTAAAAGTGGTAAATATGAAGGTTACTCTTTTGCTGTACCCTCCAACTTAGTCAAAAAAGTCATATCAGATTTGAAAGACTTCGGTTTTGTTCAAAGAGGATTATTAGGTATCACCATTGAGGATATTAATAGTGACTTAGCTAAAAAATTAAAGCTTAAAAAAATCCAAGGCGTTCATGTGGCTCGAGTGTCCCCTTCTAGTGGAGCAGAAGATGCTGGTCTAAGTCGAGGAGATGTCATTATTGGAATTAATGGAAAGGAAATTAAAACGCTCCCAGAATTACAAGAAGTAGTAGCGACATTTTCATTGGGTGATATAATTGAGATTGAATACCTCAGAAATAATAGGCGAATGCTGGCCAAAGTGACTTTGAAAGATTCTATTCACAAGGGGCTAACCCTAAATGATATTTCATCTGAGGAGATGAAAAGTCTAGGTTTTGAAATACGAGACATGAGACCAGAAGAAGTGGAGCGATACGGAACAGATGGTTTAATAGTGCCCTTTGTAATCAAAAATTCTCGTGCAGACCAAGTCCAGCTGTCCCCGGACTACTTGATTACCCATTTAAACAAAGAACGCATTTATTCTAAAGTAGAATTCCTAGCTAAACTAAAGGCCCATGAAGGTACCATTATGTTAGATGGATTTTATCCTGGTTTTGAAGGAGATTTTAGATATACTATTATCCGTTAAATATTAACTTTAGCATTTTATATATTGTGACATATATATTGTGATAAGATTTTAATACTTCACTAGTATTCTGATCTTTTTATTGCCAAATTATTAACCACCATAGCACAGCAACAATGGCTGACCTCGACATACAAAAGAACAAAGACCATAATCAACTTTTGGTCTCTA
>CAJXMP010000140.1 GCA_913056515.1 uncultured Lewinella sp. | reverse complement strand
GCTTCGTTGCCCAGATAGAAATGGGGAATGGTCTGTTGGGCTTTATGACTGTAGAAAAGTGGTATTTGGGCGAACTAATTCGGTTTGGGCCAATCCTACATTGGGTTTAGATTGTACTGAGGAATTAATTGCATACACAGATGTCTGGAAACATGTGGTTATTATTCAAGTTGAAGATGCTCTGATTCTCTATATCGATGGTGAATTTCAGGGTATTAGTTTTGGTGACGCTAATTGTATTAATCCGCCTGTGGCACAAGATCAAGGTACTTTATTTTTAGGCAAGTACTTCACTGGTGTACTGGACGATGTGTTGATTTATGATAGAGCATTAAGTTCAGAAGAGATTCAACAATTATTTGCATGGGAACCTTGCTGTGTAGATTAAAAATAGAGTTTACAATCCTTAGTTTAGCTTAATGGCACAATAGAGTTATTTTATTGTCAATATTGTGCATTTGCAATGCTTAAGGAGTGAACTTATTTATTTTTCTGTTGTATTATTGTCGGTAGATTCAAGACTTAAAAACACAAAACTTTTAGATAGTTCTATGAGCTGGACCCCATTGACTCGATTTTGGAATCTGTTAAAGGTTTATCGTATTGAACTGAGACAGATTTATGTGTATGCTATATTTGCAGGCTTGGTAAATCTCTCTTTACCCGTAGGTATTCAGGCCATCATTAATTTTCTGCAATCTGGAGAATTAACTTCCACTTGGATATTATTAGTAGTTATCGTTTTAATCGGTATAGCTCTTGCAGGTATTCTTCAAGTATTTCAATTGCGTGTGGTGGAAAACATCCAGCAGGATCTTTTTGCACGTTCAGCTTTTGAGTTTTCCTTTCGATTACCTAAGATTTCTTTTGTACAGTTAGATAAAGTACATGCTCCAGAATTGGTTAATCGATTTTTTGATACACTTTCTGTTCAAAAGGGATTACCCAAGATCTTGATTGATTTTCCATTAGCAGCTTTTCAGATTATTTTTGGTTTGCTAGTGCTTACATTCTACAGTCCCATTTTCATATTTCTGGGCGTAGGACTGGCGCTATTGGTGTTTTTATTGATTCGTCTAACTGGACCAAAAGGTTTGGAGACTAGTCTTGGTGAAAGTAAGCAAAAATATCGCCTAGCTCATTGGTTGGAAGAAGTTGCTCGTGTTAATAGAAGTTTAAAGGTAAATGGTGACCCTAATTTTCACATGGATAAGACGGATGATATTGTGGTAGATTATCTGAAAGAGCGCAGAGGGCATTTTAGCGTCTTGATCAATCAGTTCATCATCTTCGTTGGCTTCAAAGTTATTTTAGCTGCTGGGCTATTGCTATTGGGTGGTTTGTTGGTGTTTAGAGAAGAAATGAATATCGGGCAGTTCGTTGCAGCAGAAATTTTAATCATCCTCATTTTAAATTCTATTGAAAAGATTATTCGTACGATAGACACCATTTATGATGTACTGACTTCTTTGGAAAAGATTGGAGTGGTTACTGATTTAAAGTTAGATAATGGTATTGGGAAAAAACTGATCCATGAACCAGGTGGATTCCATGTTCGTGCCTCAGAAATTGAGTTTGGTTTTCCAGATGAAAAGAAAAAGATTATTGAAAACCTTTCCTTTGAAATTCAAGCGAATGAAACCATAGTTTTGAAAGGACCCTCGGGTTCTGGTAAAACAGTCTTGTTGCAGATTCTGGGTGGAATCCATGAATTAGATAAAGGTGAATTATACTTTGATGGTGTTCCTATTGGCAACTACCAGCGCGAACCTTTCTATCAGGCAGTAGGCGTGAATTTTGCGACCAATCAAATCTTTGAAGGTAGTATTCGGGAAAATATCCTTTTAGGAAGGAAGGTGGATGAAAGTCTTTTGACGGAGACCATCGATGTACTTAGATTGAATACCTATCTGAATACTCAGCCTTATGGTTTGGAGAGTGTCGTAGATTCTGGAGGTAGACGATTACCACGGTCGGTTATTCAAAAGATACAATTAGCTCGAATAATCATCAATAAACCCAAACTACTGTTGATGGAAAATCCACTGCAATTCGTGGAAGAGCGTGAGCGCAGCGCAATAATTGACTATTTAATGGCTAAAGAGCGGAATTGGACAGTGGTGGTTGTCTCGGATCACCCACATTGGACAGATTGCTGTAGCAGAGTTTTAGAAATGAAATGATTTAGGACATGCTGAATATTACACCCAATAGTATTACCAAATACATTAGGATTTCAGATTACAAATCCTATAGCATTATTAAGCGAAGTAGAGTTAAACGATTGACTCTAATCATTGTAGTAAGTCTTCTATTTGCCGCTCTAATAGTTATGTTTTTACCCTGGACCCAAAACGTAAATGCCAAGGGCTATGTAACTACTCGATATCCAGAACAACGGCCACAATCTGTGCAATCCGTAATTGCAGGCCGGATTGAATCTTGGTATGTAAAAGAAGGAGATTATGTGGAGCAAGGTGATACCATAAGTTGTATCTCTGAGGTCAAAAGTGAATATTTTGACCCAGACTTATTAGATCGCACAGCAGAACAGCTATCTGCGAAAGGTCAAAGTGTAGAGGCGTATCAAGAAAAGATCGATGCCTTAGATAGACAATTCAGTGCTTTAGAAAAAGGACTTGTGCTAAAACGTGATCAAATTAAGAACAAAATCGACCAGGCTACCAATAAAGTCAGTATAGATAGTATTGATTTGGTTGCAGGAAGGGTGAATTTGGATATCGCAATCAATCAGCTGGAGCGAACTCAACAGCTTTTTGATAAAGGGCTTAAAACGCTTTCAGAGCTTCAAGAAAAAGAAAACAAAGCACAAAGTAGTAAAGCAAAGGTGGAGGTCTTAGAGCGAAAGTTGACCAATCAGCGCACGGATCTAGTGCAGCTTCAGATAGAACTTCTCGCCGTGGAGCAAGAATATGGAGATAAGCTCAATAAGAGCCGGTCGGAACGACAGTCGGCCGTTTCAGCTATGCTAGAAAGTATGGCCGCTACTTCTAAATTACAGAATCAGTGGAGTACATATAATCAAAGGCAGCAATTTTACTACGTAACTGCGCCACAAGACGGCTATATTACTCAAACCCTAAAGAAAGGATTGGGGGAGACCATCAAAGAGGGTGCATCCATAGCAACGATTATGCCTAAGTCAATAGATTTGGCATTAGAATTATACCTCAAACCTCAGGATATCCCATTATTGGAAAATGGCGACTTGGCTACCTTGAGATTCGATGGTTGGCCAGCTATTATTATTACGGGTTGGCCGCAGGCCTCTACCGGGGTATTTCGAGGTGAGATTGTGGCCATAGATCGGTTTATTAGTGAGAATGGACTGTATCGGATTTTGATTAGTCCGGATTTGGATGATAGAGATTGGCCAGAAAAACTGCGGGTAGGTACAGGTGCTAGTGCCTTTATTCTCCTAGGTGAGGTGCCGGTTTGGTATGAAATATGGCGACAGCTTAATGGATTCCCACCAGATTTTTATAAAGAAAAGGATGCAGGGGAAGATTTGAAGACTAAGGCACCCTTAAAATCAGTCAAATAAAGGTGGATAGGATGAGAAGAGGAAAATTATTAGTTGTGTTTCTTATTTTTTGCTTGGCTCCAATAGTCTATAGTCAAACAGCACCAAGGCTATTAGGTTTTGATGGATTTATGAAACAGGTCATAGCATCCCATCCCTTGAGTAATCAGGCCAATTTACGACTTAGCACTCAGCGATTGGTTCAAATGCAAGCTAGAGGCGCTATGGATCCCAAGCTGTCTAGTTCTTTTTCCGAGAAGCAATTTGGAGGCAATCAATACTACCAATACTTTAATTCTTCTATTAAGATTCCCACTTCGTTGGGTATTTCTGTAGTAGGAGGATATGAACAAACTGGGGGTATATACTTGAATCCCGAATCTTTAACAGATGATTTGGGCTTATGGTATACTGGTATTGAGCTGGATGTGCTAAGGGGCTTTCGAATTAACGAACGAAGTGTGGGTTTAAGGAAAGCCGACATTCAATCCAATCTGCTTGGGTTCGAGGCGGAACAACTGAGGAATCAACTGCAGTGGCAAGCAGGAAATGCGTATTTAAACTGGCAGGAATATTTTTGGATTGATGCTATTCTTAGGAACGGGCAGGAACTAGCGGAACAATATCATCAGAATACTAAGTTGGCTTTTTTGAATGGCGAAAAAACTGCTTTAGATACACTAGAGGCATTTATTTTAGCTCAAGATGCCTTGGCTGCTGTACAAGCAAATAGTGTTAGCTTAGAAAAATACGTTCGAGCATTAAATACGTTTATTTGGTCAGATACTAGTGGGAACCTAGGATACTATCCTGATACATTGAATAACTCAAGCTTACTTCCATTTGAAAATATTGGAATTGCAAGCAATCCTGCTTTACAATTAAGTAGAGGAAAAATAGAACTGATCGAACAAGATCAACGCCTTTATAAAGAAGCTCTAAAGCCAGCCCTAAAGTTGAAATATAATCCCTTGCTAGCCACTAGTGATGAAAGTATCATGCCGGTGTTTGCACCTTCTAATTATAAGTGGGGAGTAGATCTAGCCTTTCCTGTTTTTTGGCGTAAAGAACGAGCGAAAATTCAGATGAATCAAATCAAACTCAAGGAAAATAAATATGCTTTAGACTTGAAGCAAGTTCAACTGGAAAATAAGCTATCCGCAAGTATGATTAATATAGGTACGCTACAGGAACAATTGGAAGTAGTTGCGGCTAATGTAGATCGATATCAGCGTTTACTAGAAGGAGAGACTATTCGATTTGATTTGGGTGAAAGCTCTGTTTTTTTGCTCAATAAGCGGCAAGAAAAGTACATGGAAAGTCGCATCAAGCAAATCAAAACTATTATTGCACTTCGCAGGGAAAGATTATACCTGAATTATTTGACCAACAATTTTTAGGCA
The DNA here is from genome assembly GCA_913056515.1 of uncultured Lewinella sp. GTDB lineage: Bacteria > Bacteroidota > Bacteroidia > Chitinophagales > Saprospiraceae > AM-2324. Next base: position 2,497 of record CAJXMP010000140.1, on the reverse strand, counting down.
ACAGATTCAGCAGACTTTTTGACAGAGATTTTTGTATTTTAACTCCTATAAAATACAAAGAATGAAACTGTTGAAAAACTTCATTTGCCTAGTTGGTATAGTGCTATTATGGGCTACTTATTCTTGTTCTGAAGGAGTCAGTCCTTCAACTACTGATCAGCAAGAAATAACCTTTGATTCTTTACTTGCCGCGGAATACGGGGCGGATGAATATGGAATGAAAAAGTATGTAATGGCCTTTTTGAAAAGGGGCGATAATACTACTTTAGATACTCAATCCGCTATGGCGCTTCAGATGGAACATATGTCCAATATTGAACGTATGGCAGAAGCGGGGCAACTCGTTTTGGCAGGTCCCTTTATAGGTGATGGGGAAATACGTGGAATTTATGTGTTTAATGTGGAAACTATTGCAGAGGCAGAGGCCTTGACCAATACCGATCCTGCTATACAGCAAGGAGTTTTATCCATGGAATTAATAGAATGGTATGGTTCAGCCGGATTGATGGGACTTAATGAGCTACATCAGAAATTGAGTAAATTAGCTATAACTGACTCGGAATAGTCTAGCTTATATGAGCCGAAAGTTTCTAAATATCAATTATCTATCCGAAGGGAATCCCATTCAAAGACAGGCTTTTTCTACTATTCAAGCGTACAAATTGTGGGATATTCTAGCACCTTTTGATCCTGTACTCGCAGGCACGATTCCTATTGAAATTAATGTATCCAATAGTGATCTGGATGTGTTGTGTTGTGCTGCTGATTTAGAATTATTTGAAGCATTGATACAGGAATCTTTTAGTGAGATGCCTGACTTTACATTGCATAAAGGAACGATAAGAGAAGAGCCTTTTGTGCTGTGTACTTTTCAAACGAATTATTTTCCAATAGAAATTTTTGCTCAGCATATTCCAAGTGTTCAACAGTTTGCCTTTAGGCACTTATTGATCGAACATTATTTATTGGAAAAGCATGGACCTAATTTTAAGGCAAAGATTGTAGCACTTAAAGAACAAGGGGTGAAAACAGAACCTGCTTTTGCTCAATTACTTGGGTTAGACGGAGATCCTTACATGGCCCTTTTACAGTTTGAAAGAGAAATGAAAAAGAGATAAATATGGAAAAGAAACCAAAGGTAACAGGGATAGGTGGCGTATTCTTTAAAAGTGAAGACCCAGATGCAACTCGAGCATGGTATGGTAAACATTTAGGTTTAGCTATATCTCCTTGGGGTTCATCTTTTGAATTTCGAAATGCGCATGATCCGGCTGAAATTAATTACCTCAGTTGGAGTCCTTTTAAGTCGGATACAGATTATTTCGAACCCTCCAAGAAAGCTTTTATGATTAATTACCGAGTACAAAACTTAGATGGCCTGTTGGATCAGTTCAAGAGAGATGGAGTGCAAATAATTGGAGAAGTTCAATCCTTTGAATATGGCCGATTTGCCCATATTATGGATTTAGATGGTAATAAAATTGAATTGTGGGAGCCTATTGATGAGGTGTTCACTGCAATGGGAGGAGAAACTACCAAATAATGGCTGAGAAGAACCCTTTTAACATTCGCTTTCTAGATCATGTAGCTATTAAGGTTGCAGACATGGACCGATCTCAACAATGGTATTCCAAAGTATTGGGTTTAAAACCTTATACTTTTGAGGAGTGGGGGCCTTTTCCTGTGTTTATGTTATCCGGTAAAACGGGCGTAGCTATTTTCCCTGCACAAGAACTTGAATCTACTCGTAAACATCAGATTCGTATTGATCATTTTGCATTTAATGTAGATCAAGAAGCATTTGAACAAGCTCAAAGTCATTTTATTCAAATTGATGAACCGTTCGAATTTCAAGACCATCATTACTTTCATTCGGTCTATTTGACTGATCCTGATGGACATAGGGTCGAGTTAACCTGTATTCAAGTATCTGAGCGTGATTTTTATAAGGATACCATGCAATAGGTTTAGTGTTTTTTACACACCAAAAAGACCAGTTTAGTCATCAGAGGATAAAAAATACGCATGAAACATTTATTGCTTTGTACCCTAATTACATTATTTGGCCATACTGTCTTTGCTCAAGAACTTGTCCAAATGCAGATCAAAGAAGTTAAGGCTGTAGTGGTCGATTTAGCTAGTGATGACCGACCGGCTAGATTGAATTTGGAACACCTAGATAAACTACATACCAATCTACTAGACCCCAATGCTTCAGGGGATCAATTTGAGGCTGTTATAGCATCATGGACCAATTTTCATGAGCAAATTGTAGCCTACCTAGATGAGGTTGGTTTTAATTGGGGTGTAGAAACGGATTATGTCAAGCTTTTTCATCGATTCTATTTTAATTCTGATGGAACAGTTGCCTATTATATTTTTAAAGTATTTTACTTACTTACACATTGTATTATTGTGAAAACCATATATTGTACATGTCAATTCCCCCTGCATTATACGGTCAATAAACCTTTCATTCATTCATTCATTCATATTC
>CAJXMP010000139.1 GCA_913056515.1 uncultured Lewinella sp. | reverse complement strand
AAAATCAGTATTTATTAAATGGGAATAGTTTTCTAACTATTCCCATTTTTTTTTTGCAAGCCACCCACTTTTGTAATTATTTATTTTATAAATACTTCATATTAATATCTTTTATTTGGAATTTTTCTATATTGACAACATCATATAACACCCCAATCTAACTTTTTGAACTTATTATAATCCCATAAAAATGACCGCCTAAATTTTGGTGGTAACTATACATTTACTAATCAAAACCTTAATCTAATGAAGTTCATTAAGCTATTTACATTAATGATGCTTCCTGCCTTTGCATTTGCAAATGGTCAGATTGCACAAAAAATTGTGGAAGCTCAATCAAGCCATTCTTTTCCACATTATCAAATCACTAAACTTTCAAGCCAATCCATTGAAGACCTTAATCTCGAAAGAGAAGTCGACAAAGGACTCCTTCTCGAATTAGACCTTGCTGTCATTCAAGAACTCTTTGCAGCCCAACACGAATCTATTCAGTTAGATTTTCCAACGGCAGAAGGAACCATTACGCTTGACTTGATGAAAAACAAAGTGCTTGCGCATGATTTCATCCTAAGAAAAAGTTCAGACCACAAAAATCCTGTTGAATACCAGCAAGGACTGTACTATCATGGTATTGTGAGTGGTGACCTTTCTTCTTTGGCCTCGGTATCCATCTTTAATGAAGAAATTATGGTCTTCATTCATAGGCCAAACCACAACCTAATAATAGGTAAACTAGATCGTTCAAAACTTCATATTGCATACAACGATGCAGACCTCAATGAAGGCTTTGATCTAGATTGTGCCACAGAAGATGATGGTAAAGGTTATCCAAAAGAGATGTTGGAATGGACTGATACCAGAACACCTGGAGATTGTATTCGCGTGTACTACGAAATTGATGATGACATTGTAAACCAAAAAGGTGGAGTTGCAGGGGCAACAAACTATCTAACTGGATTAATGAATGAGGTCATTACACTTTATGCTAATGATGGCATCACTATGATCACCTCAGAAATTTTAGCATGGGATACTCCATCGCCGTATTCAGGAAATTCGTCATCCGCTATGTTATCTTCTTATCAAAGTAACACTGGCGCTTTTAATGGTGACCTCTCCCATCTTGTTTCATATCAAGCAAGTGGAGGTATAGCCGCTGGATTTGCAGGTGTTTGTAACTCTAATGTGGACAATTCTAAATGTTTTTCCTCTATTGGATCTTCTTATGCCATTGTACCAACCTATTCATTCACTATTATGGTTGTAACACACGAAATGGGACACTTAATTGGCTCTAGACACACACATGCTTGTGTTTGGAATGGTAATAATACAGCCATTGATGGATGTGCAGGATATGTTGAAGGTAATTGTGCTTTACCGGGTAGTCCTTCCAATGGAGGTACTATTATGAGTTATTGCCATGTTGCAACAGGCATAGACTTCACACAAGGGTTTGGACCACAACCAAAAGCAGTATTACTAAACACTATTAACAATGCGACTTGTACATCTCCTTGTGGAGGTGGTGGTGGACCAACTTGTAATGATGGTATACAAAACGGAGACGAAACCGGGGTAGATTGTGGTGGCTCTACTTGTCCTCCATGTAGCTCAGGTTGTACAGATAATCCAGTTACCGTTAGTATTACTTTGGATAATTACCCAGAAGAGACCAGCTGGAACATCACTGATGCTTCAGGTTCAGTTGTTGCATCAGGCGGTACATATGGTTCACAACCGGATGGCTCAACAGTTAATATAGACGTTTGCCTAGTTGATGGTTGTTATGACTTTACCATTTTTGATTCCTATGGAGACGGAATATGTTGTGGATATGGTAATGGTTCTTACACCGTAACATCTGATGGAAGTGTATTGGCATCCGGAGGAGCTTTCGGTAGCTCAGAAACAACTAACTTCTGTTTTGGAAATTCCGGTCCAACTTGTGATGATGGTATTCAAAATGGAGACGAAACTGGTGTTGATTGTGGAGGCTCTGTATGTCCACCATGTGCAACTGGCGGAGAAATACTTGGCTCTTACTTTGAAACTGGCTGGGACGGCTGGGCCGATGGCGGAAGTGATTGTGCTAGATATGGAGGTTCAAGATCATATGAAGGATCATATTCAATAAGAATTCGTGACAATTCTGGATCAGCTTCATCAATGACATCACCAGTTCTAGACCTTTCAAGTTATTCCAGTATCACTGTTGAATTTTATTTTTATCCGCATAGTATGGAAAATGGTGAGGATTTCTGGTTACGCTACTACAATGGATCTTCATGGTCTACGGTTGCTACTTGGGCTAGAGGTACAAGTTTCCAAAATGGTAACTTCTATGTAGCTACAGTAACATTAGATGCAGCTAATGTAAACTTCAGCTCTAATTCAAGAATAAGATTCCAATGTGACGCATCCGGAAACAATGACCACATTTATATTGATCAGGTTACAGTAACAGCATCTGCTGGTACATTAGTTGAAGGTGATCCAATAGTAACAACTATTAATCAAGTAACTGTTGAACCTTCCCTACCAGTGGATAATATGTTTGACATATCATTTGAGGTAGAGGACAAATCTGACATTAAGGTATATCCAAATCCAGCAAATGACATCCTCAATATTGAAGTGGTAGAATCCGTTCAATCTATCCAAATCATGTCGATTGATGGTCAAATCATCAAATCGGTAAATTCCAATGGAAATGATATTAATATTGCGGAACTTCAGTCAGGCATTTATTATCTATTAATAGAAACACCTGAAGGAGTAACACCTAAGAAGTTTATAAAATTATAAATCCTATTTAGGGATTAAACGTTATCCAAAGCCCTTTTGCACCTGCAAAAGGGCTTTCTTGTTTTAATGGATCCATGTTTAGAGCACGCATTTATTATTGGATGGAAATGTTAATTAACAATAATTATTAAAAAAAAAGCTCCTAAATATTCTATTCCTAAAAACATCTAAATCTTCAAGAATGAATAGACTTATTTACAAATAGTTAACTATAAATAAGTAATTTCTTTATATAAACTTAAGCTTTACTTAATACGATATAAATAGCTTTGGAGAAAACTCTAAGTTATGAAACAAATTTTAAGTACAATTTTTTGCTTGTTCTTTATAGCTACAATAAGTCAAGGACAAGCAGCAATCCTCAATGGACAAATTACTGATGCTAACGGACTTTCACTACCTGGTGCAACCGTTTATGCAAAGTCAATAGACAAAGGAACAATAACTGATAATAATGGGTCCTTTTTACTAACTAGACTACCTGCTGGAAGTCTTGAGTTAACCATTAGTTATTTAGGTTATCAAACGCAAACAATAGATGTTAAACTCGCAGATAACTCAACAACGTCTGTTAATGTTAATCTACAAGAAGGATTTATCCAAGGTACAGAAGTTGTTATTTTGGGTGATCGATTAAGAGGTCAAGCCAAAGCACTAAATCAGCAAAAAAACAACATGAATATTACGAATGTTGTTGCCGCTGATCAAATCGGTAGATTCCCAGATGCGAATGTTGGTGATGCCATGAAAAGAATTCCTGGTATTACAATGCAAGGTGACCAAGGAGAAGCAAGAAATATTGTTATCAGAGGTATTGCACCTCAATTGAATTCAGTTACATTAAATGGAGAAAGAATACCATCTGCTGAGGGTGATAATAGGAATGTACAATTAGACTTGATCCCTGCGGATATGATATCTATGATTGAAGTCAATAAAGCTGTGACTCCAGATATGGAAGGAGATGCTATTGGTGGATCTGTAAATTTACAAACTATTGCACCTACTTCAGGTCTGCGCATCTCTGCTACAGCAGGTTCTGGTCTTGCATTTATTTCTGGAAAACCTATTGCAAATGGTTCATTTGTCGTAGGTAATAGAATTGCAAACGATAGAATTGGTTTTGTGCTATCTGCATCAGGTAATTATGTAGATTACGGATCTCATAATGTAGAAGGAGAATGGGAAAATCAAGTGGAAAGTCCATTAACAGGTGAAGACATAACTGTTGATCCTTATTTAGGTGAAATGGATATTAGAAGATATGAAGTAGCTCGCTTCCGTCGTTCTACTCAAGCCAACTTAGATTTCAGGTTAAATAATACGAATACAATCTTTGTAAAAGGCATGTATAATTGGAGAGATGATTGGGAAAATCGTTATAGAATGAGGTACAGAAAAATTGATCCAATTTTTGCTGATGGTACAGAAAACATAGTTGGATGGGAAGGACAAATAAGAAAACAAACCAAAGGCGGAATCAATAATAATCGAAACAAAAATACTAGACTAGAAGACCAAAGAGTTTTATTTGGTTCAATTGGAGGTGAACACCTTTTCGGAAATTTATCTATGGACTGGGGAGCTTCTTATTCAAAAGCATCTGAGGACAGACCAAATGAAAGATATGTAAGATATGAAATGGGTGATGCCATTCCTTTTACTACAGACTTTACAAATACAGAATTTCCATTTATTGCAGCGGCAAATGCATCGGATGTAACTCCCGATAAATTTGTATTGGATGCTCTTGAAGAAGAAAACCAAACCACTTCAGAAGAAGATTTGAACTTCAAAATTAATTTTGTGCTACCAATTGTCCTCTCTGGAAATGATGGTGCAATCAAGTTTGGAGGACGTTATCGTTCAAAAACAAAACAACGAGATAATCGATTTAATGAATTTTCAGCATTAGTTTCAGATTATGATTTAATGAGCAGTGTAGATAATGCGGATTATTCTGATCCAGATTATCTTGCAGGTTCACAATATGCTTCTGGCTATTTTGCAACGCCTGAATTCCTTGGAGATCTTGATTTGTATGATAGCTCTCTATTTGAAAATGAGGATGCTCCTGCAGAATATTTGCCAGTTAATTATAATTCTACAGAGACCGTTACAGCTTTCTATGGAATGTGGACTCAAGATTTAGGAGAAAAATTACAAATGCTCGCGGGGGCAAGAATGGAATTAACAGATATAGACTATGCAGGTAATATTACTGAAGAAGGTGAAAATGCTGTTCCAATAACCAACCAAAATGATTTCACAAACTTTTTACCTAGTTTACATCTTAAATATAATGTGACCAACAATTCAAACATACGCCTTGCTTGGACTAATACGCTTGCAAGACCAAACTATTATGATCTTGTTCCGTACAGAGATGTAGTGACAGAAGATGAAGAAGTTTTTGCAGGAAATTCAAGTCTTACACCAACAACATCAATGAATCTTGACCTAATGGCAGAAAACTATTTTGAGTCAGTTGGTTTAGTATCTGCAGGTGTATTCTATAAGAGTATTGATAACTTTATCTATGTTCAACAATTAGAAGACGCTACAACTGGATTTGATTTATTTCAACCTACTAATGGAGGAACTGCTAATTTAACTGGATTTGAAGTTGCTTTCCAAAGACAATTAGATTTCCTTCCAGGTGGACTTAAGGGTATTGGAATTTATGCAAATTACACCTATATCACCTCGACTGCTTCAGGTGTAAGAAATGAGGATGGAGAAGAACGTGAAGTTGCTTTACCTGGAACTGCTCCTCACATGATTAACGCATCTCTTTCATACGAGAATAAAAAGTTCATTGCACGCGCTTCATTGAATTATTCCCATGAATATATTGATGAACTAGGTGGTGATGAGTTTTACGATAGGTACTATGATAGACAGCTATTTTTAGATTTTAATACATCTTATGCTTTTACCCCTAACTTCAGATTCTATGCTGAGTTAAATAATATTACTAATCAACCACTTCGATACTTCCAAGGAGATCGTGCAAGAACCATGCAGGTTGAATATTATAATATGAGATTACAAGCAGGATTTAAATTCGACTTATTTAAAAAGTAATCTTCCTTATAGAATATGATAGTCCTTTGCCCCACCGTGGGTAAAGGACTATTTGTAATAAAACTTATGAACAGATATTTATTGATATTAATTGGCTTTAGTTTGATGTCGTGCCAACCAATTAATAAAATTGAACCAACAGTTATTACTGATCAAGTACCACATGATTCTGACGATCCAGCTATTTGGTTACACCCTACCGACCTGAGCAAAAGTTTAATAATTGGTACCGATAAAGATGAAATAGATGGTGGAGTTTATACATTCGACCTGTCTGGTAAAAAAGTACAAAATGTATTTCAAAGAGGTATGGCATACCCAAACAATGTAGATATCAAAACCGGATTTATAAAAGGTAACGACACCATTGATATCGCTGTTTCATCAGAAAGAGAAGCTAATAAAATCAGAATTTATAAACTACCAGAATTGACATTTATCGATCAAGGAGGGTTTGAAGTTTTTGAAGGCGAAGATCAATCATTCCGTAGACCAATGGGAGTAGCTTTCCATACAAATCCAAATACAGGTGATACAGAGGTGTTTGTTAGTAGAAAACAAGGACCTACAGATGGTTATTTAGGTCATTACATAATCAGCTCTGATTCCTTGGGAATCCTACATGTTGATCATATTAGAAACTTTGGAAAATTCTCTGGTGGATCGGGAGAAATTGAGGCAATTGCTGTTGATAGCAATGAAGAGATAGTATATTATTCTGATGAAGCTTGTTGTATTAGAGCATACAGCACTCGTGCAGATCAAAATAATCAACTTTTTCAATTTGGGGAAAAGGAGTTTACTGAAGATAGAGAGGGTATTGCCATTTACAAAGCAGATGGAGAAACTAAATTAATCATATCCAATCAGCAAGAACACGCTTTTAATATTTACACAATAAAAAACCTTAGTGGTGTATATGAACAAACCGTCTACCTTTCGACCAACGAGACTGATGGTTGTGATTTAACCCCTACTCCTCTACCAGGCTTCCCTAACGGCTTATTTGTAGCTATGTCCGATGACAGAACTTTTCATTATTATGATTTAAAGGAGTTATTAACAGGAAATGTTACAGAATAGTAATTATTTAAAATAAGCGAAACAAAGCAACAAAAGGGTTGTTTCTATACTACATGCATTAAATGCAATATCAATGGTTATCGAAACAACATACGAAAACAAAGAAATCAGGAAAAAAATAAATGATTTCATCGGTCCTTCATTCAGCTTAGTGGAATCCATTAAACTGAATGGCATTGGGTCTAAACGTATGTTGGTAAAGGAATTTAGTCCTAACATGCACCAATATGCTCAAAGTAATCAAGATCGACAGTTTATCAATGTTGAATTACGACCAAATGGCATCATTGTCCATATTAGAAAGAATTACAGGCACTTTGCATGGTCTATTCCCTATTACCAATTAGCCATTTACAAAACGGAGAGTTTGAATATACACGCCCAAGGCAGGTATATCAAAACCAAAGATGGATTTCAGCACAACACCAAATTTGTTGAGAAAATGCTAGACCTCCGCGTCAAATACATGAAAGACCACGAATTACCGCTATAAAAAAAGGAAAGCACTTG
>CAJXMP010000138.1 GCA_913056515.1 uncultured Lewinella sp. | reverse complement strand
AAAATTTGATCCTCATTATAAAAAAGTAGATTGTCATTATCCAGCTGAAGAATCAGAAGGTTTTTATGCCCTCGGTGGACGAGCGATCTCCTCTGTTCTTGATCCTCTTGTTATCGGAAAGGCCCTAGTGATTGCAAGTGCTTGTACTTTTGGGCCACAAGAAGACCTTGACTCCGTCTCTTTTGGTGAGAAAGACTCTATAAAAGTATCCTCAAAATTTGATGAAATCAAAGACAGATTTGAGCAAGAGGAACCAGGATCAGGTGCTGCTCTGCAATCTTTCATAGATTTAGCAGAGGATAACTATAACATTGCCATCAAAGACTTAGTATATAAACCTGGGGTTAGCCCATTAGAATTGGTAACACCTAAAACGATTACCAAAGTAGGTCAGTTCACTAGCACCATTCGTTCACAGGTTGCAAAGAAGCTTAAGTCACCTAAGCTTAAAAGTATCTTAGAGTTTCCAGTACTTTTTTTAGGTGCAAAACCCTCAAATACACCTGGTTTCTATAACTTCATGAATTATGCTGATTTCAAATTAGGTACTTGGCATCCACATGGTGGTATGTATATGGTCATTAAAGCGATGGAAAAGTTAGCGACAGAGTTAGGTGTTGAAATTATCAAAGACGCTAATGTTACCAAGTTTGAATTAGAAGGAGATAAAATCAAAAGTGTACATACTACTGATAAGGAGTATACTGCAGATGTTATTGTTTCTGGTGCTGATTACCACCATACTGAAACACTTTTACCTAAATCACATAGACAATACTCAGAATCTTATTGGGATAAGAAGGTTTTTGCACCTTCGGCATTATTATTCTATGTAGGATTTGACAAGAAACTAGAAAATGTGTCGCATCATACGCTATTCTTCGATACTCCTTTCGACGAACACGCGTATTCCATTTATGACAAACCTGATTGGCCTAAAAAGCCGCTATTTTATGCTAGTTTCCCTAGTTTAACAGATAACACGGCTGCGCCAGAAGGTAAAGAAGCTGGTATATTTTTAATCCCCTTAGCTCCAGATCTTGAAGATAACGAAGCTATTCGTAATGAATACTTCGATAAAATAATGACCAGATTTGAAAATCTAACAGGTCAATCTATTAAAGAGCATGTATTGTTCCAAAAGTCTTATTGCGTGAATGACTTTAAGGAAGATTATAACTCTTATAAGGGTAATGCCTATGGTTTAGCAAACATTCTTTTACAGACTGCATTCCTTAGGCCAAAATTAAAAAGTAAAAAAGTAAGCAACTTGTTTTTTACGGGTCAACTAACTGTTCCTGGTCCTGGAGTTCCACCTTCATTGATTTCAGGTAAGATCACTTGTGAGCTGATTCAAAAGCAATACAATAACTAATAACTATGAAAAAGATATTTGATAATTCCGCTGTTGCATGTAGCAAAATTGTAACGAACAGTTACAGCACATCTTTTTCTTTAGCTGTAAAGATGCTCTACAAAAGCATCCAGCCAGCCATTTATTCTATTTACGGCTTCGTTAGATATGCTGATGAAGTAGTAGATACCTTTCATGACTATGACAAAGAAGTATTGCTTGAGGAATTCAAGAATGATTTTTACCTAAGTCTAGAAAGGGGTATAAGTTTAAATCCAATTCTACACTCCTTCCAAAGAGTGGTTATAGATTACAACATAGACTTAAACTTAATCCAAGCATTCTTGAGGTCTATGAAGATGGATCTAACCAAAAGCAATTATGCAACATACGAAGAATATAAAGAATACATCTATGGGTCTGCCGATGTGGTAGGATTGATGTGTCTTAAGGTCTTTGTTAATGGAGACCAAGAAAAATATGAGGAACTGAAGGATAGTGCCATGGCGCTAGGCTCGGCGTTCCAAAAGGTGAATTTCTTAAGAGACTTAAAACAAGATTTCAATGACCTGAATAGATCTTATTTCCCAGGAATTGATTTAAAGAATCTTAACGAGGCAACTAAAAGCCAAATCATCGAAGAAATAGAGGCTGACTTTGCAAAGGCATATGAAGGTATCTTGAAGCTACCTAATGAAGCGAAGTTCGGCGTTTATACTGCTTATGTTTACTACAAAAAACTCTTAACGAATCTGAAAAAGACAGAACCCGTTAAGATTACAAACACAAGAATTCGAGTATCCAACCCCATTAAGTTCTTCCTACTTGGAAGATCTTACATAACCTACAAATTGAATCTACTTTGATGTTTGGTTATATATTATTGTTCTTAGGCACTTTTAATCCTGGTCTTGATTGTCAAATAGACCAAATTAGAAGTGCCTTTTTTACATTAGAAACCAATGAAGAAGCACTAACTAGCTTCATTGCACAATGTGAAGACTCCAATTGTAAAGAAGCCACCTTTTATCATGCAGTAGCAGTCATGCGTATGGCAGAATATACCTACTGGCCCAATCAAAAATATAAATACTTCACCCAAGGTCGTGACCAACTCGAGAGCTTAGTTAAACAAAACCCTCAAAACGTAGAATTAAGATTTTTGCGTTATCTTGTTCAAACAGAGGTGCCTGATTTTTTAGGTTATAACGAAAACAGAACCGAAGACCTCCAGTTTGTTGAAGACCATATTAATCAATCTAACTACCCCGATGAACTAAAAGAGAATATCAGTATTACCCTTGATTATCTGAATAAATAAATTATGACGTACTTAATTTTTCCATTGCTTACCGTACTAACCTTCGCAATCATGGAAGGTATAACTTGGTTGACACACAAATATGTGATGCATGGATTCTTATGGTATCTACATGAAGATCATCATCAGCCTGGTTATGAACATTTTTTTGAAAAGAATGACCTATTCTTCGTAATCTTTGCGGCACCAAGTGCGACCCTAATGGTATTTGGAATAACTGAATTGGGCTTCAACTTTAAGTTCTTTATAGGATTAGGCATCTTATTTTATGGTATAGCATACTTTTTAGTACACGATGTATTGATTCATCAGCGATTTAAGTGGTTTAAAAATACCAAGAATAAATATTTGAGAGGATTGCGCAAGGCCCATAAAGTACACCACAAGAACATGGGCAAACAAGAGGGTAAATGTTTCGGTATGTTGTTTGTACCAAAAAAATACTTTACCATGTAAAAAAAGCGAACTGAAATTCAGTTCGCTTTTTTTATGTATTAAGCTGCTGCAAGGAGCGGAGCAATTACTAAGGAAACTACCGCCATTAGCTTAAGTAGAATATTCAGTGATGGACCAGAGGTATCCTTGAATGGATCACCAACTGTATCACCAACTACCGCTGCTTTATGTGCCTCAGATCCCTTATAAAGTACCTGATCGCCTACGTCAACACCTTCTTCAAACATTTTCTTAGCGTTATCCCATGCACCACCGGCATTAGATTGGAAAATAGCCATAAGTACACCACACACAGTAACTCCTGCTAATAGTCCACCTAACATCTCAGCACCACCAGCAAATCCTACTACTACTGGAGAAACCACTGCAATAATACCTGGAAGAATCATCTCACGAATAGAAGCCTTAGTAGATATTTCTACACACTTAGCATATTCTGCTTTACCATCTGCACTATTGAATGTAGCGCGATCAGCTTCAGACCATTCTGACTCATCTTTCCCTTCATTTTTACGCATAACTTCAAGTGCTGCCTTCAATTCAGGAATGCTTGCAAACTGACGACGTACTTCTTTAATCATATCCATTGCCGCACGTCCAACCGCATTCATACTTAATGCTGAGAACAAGAAAGGCAACATACCACCAAGAAGTAATCCAGCCATTACAATAGGTCTTGAAATATCAATAGCCTGAATGTTTGCAGTCGTCATAAACGCCGCAAATAAGGCTAGTGCAGTTAAAGCTGCTGAACCAATAGCAAAACCTTTACCAATAGCTGCTGTCGTATTACCTACTGCATCTAATTTATCTGTACGCTGACGAACTTCTTTTGGAAGCTCAGCCATTTCAGCAATACCACCTGCATTATCAGAAATAGGTCCGTATGCATCTACTGCTAACTGAATACCAGTATTTGAAAGCATACCTACTGCAGCAATTGCAATACCATATAAACCTGCAAAGTGATGTGCTAGAATGATAGCTGCTGCTAAAATGATAATTGGAATAGCTGTTGACATCATACCAACACCCAATCCTGCAATAATATTTGTAGCAGAACCTGTTACAGACTGCTTTACAATACTCAATACCGGCTTTGTTCCAGTACCTGTATAATATTCTGTAATCATACCAATCAATAGACCAGCAGCCAAACCAGCAACAACAGCATAAATCACGCCCATTGCTTTATATGTTTCACCATTGTAAGTCCATGATTCCGGCAAGAAATAATTCACTGCAAAAATAGTAAATCCAATCATAAGTGCAGCAGAAATAAATTCTCCTCTGTTTAATGCTTTCTGAGGATCACCACCTTCCTTAACTTTCACAAGGAATGTACCTATGATAGATGTGATAATACCAGCTCCTGCCAGTATAAGTGGTAATAGTACTGGGTTAATGGAATTGTCCATCGAGCCCATTAAAGCTGCACCAAGTACCATGGTACCAATTATTGAGCCAACATAAGACTCAAAGAGATCTGCACCCATACCAGCTACATCACCCACATTATCACCAACGTTATCTGCAATAGTCGCAGGATTTAAAGGGTGATCTTCAGGTATACCAGCTTCAACCTTACCTACAAGGTCAGCACCAACATCGGCAGCCTTCGTATAAATACCACCACCTACTCTTGCGAATAAAGCGATAGAAGAGGCACCAAATGAGAATCCTGTAACTACAGTAATCACTTTGTTTACTTGGTCAACATCACCAAAGCCCCACATATTACTATATACTGCGATTAATGTTCCAAGTCCTAACAAGCCTAGACCTACAACACCTAATCCCATAACTGCACCACCTGCAAAAGCAACTTCTAAAGCCTTTGATAGCCCTGTTCTTGCTGCATTCGTTGTTCTTACATTAGCTTTTGTAGCCACACGCATACCAATAAAACCAGCCAATGCGGAACAAATAGCACCTAACACAAAAGATAAAGCAACTAATGGAGATGAAGTCTCCGCATTTGCAGTAGCACCCAACAGAATAGCTACACTTAGAACGAAAATACTAAGCACGCGATATTCCGCTTTCAAAAAGGACATTGCACCATCTGCAATATTAGTCGCAATTGTTCCCATTCGCTCCGTTCCAATCTCTTGTTTGGTAACCCAGGAAGATTTCCAGAAAGTGTATAAAAGACCGACTACACCTAATGCTGGAATCAAGTAGATTAAAGTATCACCCATAATTAACGATGTTTAAGTTTTCTTAAGTTTTAATTTAAATAGATATGCCTTATTTCAAACGGCTTACAAGTTAATTAAAATAAATATTAATTTTATTTACACCCATAAATAATTTTGCAGCATACCCAATCACCACTATATAATAAATATATTAACATTAAATCCAATATATTTTATTATTAATATCTTCTCGCTCCTTATCTTTTACTTCGAAGGCATCCACATAGCCCATATAAAACAACCCTAAACACCTTTCACCTGGTTTCAATTCCAAAAATGCATTGGATCGTTTGGTAATCGAAGAAGGACTACTCCAGTATGAGCCAATATTCCTAGCCGCACAACCCAACCAAATATTTTGAACCGCCATAGCTACGGATGCCACCTCCTCCCATTCAGGAACCCGTTCCGCTTCATCCCGCTGCATAACAATGGCTAATACTGCTGCGCTCTGCATGGGTTTGGCCTTTACTTTCTTAAACTTAAAAGCAGAAAATCCACCCGCTTTATTTTGCTCTTCATAATCAGCTCCCAAATGATCGGACAATTTTTGTCTAGATTCCTCTGAATGAAAAATGCGAAAACGCCAAGGTTCTGTTTTCTTGTGTGTGGGTGCCGCATCAGCTAAGGATAGTAAGTCCATAAGGGTCTCTTTACTTATTTCCGCCTCATTATAAGACTTTGGATATACAGACATCCGCTTTTTAATAATTTCATCAATCATTTTCAGTGCTTTAAAATAAATAATTGGAAGTACTTGATAATATTTTTAGACTAGCCTAAAAATACGTATTTTTATCTGTAATTAAATTAAGGAATAATGAATCAACCCTTGTCCAGTACAGAAGAAAATTACTTAAAAGCGATATTCAAGCTGTGTGAACAATCGGATAAGCCCGCAAGTACTAACGATGTGGCACTAGCTTTAAACACTAGAGCAGCCTCCGTTACGGATATGCTGAAACGCTTAGCAGAGAAATCCTTAATCAATTATGTCAAATACAAAGGGGTAACATTAACCTCTAGTGGTCGTACTATCGCAACATCTTTAATTAGAAAGCACCGACTTTGGGAAGTGTTCCTGACTGACAAACTCAACTTTGGTTGGGAAGAAGTACATGAAATTGCAGAACAATTGGAACATATTAAGTCCAATGAATTAACCAATAGATTGGAAGCTTTTTTGAATTTCCCCAAATACGATCCACATGGAGATCCTATTCCAGATAGTGATGGTAACTTTCAATACAGGCAACAAGTTCTTTTAGCTGATGTGCCACTTCATACAGAAGTGATTATTGTTGGAGTAAGTGAACACGAAACGCCTTTTCTTCAATACTTAGAAAAACTAAATCTCATCCTAGGCGCCAAGTTAGTTATTCAAGAATCCTTCGAATACGATCAAAGTATCTTAGTCACCATAAACCAATCGACTACACAAAACATTAGTGCGAAAGTGGCCAAGAACATTTACGTGCAAAAAATATAACTATGAAAAACGTCCTCCTCCTACTTTCTATCTGCTTTGCAAGTGTCAGTCTGGCACAGAAGCCATTGGTTGTTGCTACCGCTTCCATATTTGCAGACATGGCAAAACAGCTAGGTGATACCTTAATTGATGTAGAGACCATCGTGCCTATAGGTGGAGATCCGCACTCTTATGACCCTGTACCTTCTGATTTAATCTTGATCAATCAAGCACAAGTTGTACTAAAAAATGGCCTCACATTTGAAAAATGGATGGATAAACTCATCGATAATTCTGGAAGCTCAGCGGAAGTGGTACTAATCACCAAAGGAATTACCCCCATCACCTCTCAAACCTACGCAGGCTCGCCCGATCCTCATGCCTGGATGGACGCTGAGAATGGTTTAATCTATGCCGAAAATATCTATCAAACACTCCTCAAACTACTTCCTGAACACGAACCAGAACTAACGGATCGATTTCAAGTATATCAACAAAGCATAAACGATACGCACCAAACGATCCTAAGTTTAATTCAAGAAATACCAGATAGCCAAAGAATCCTCATTACATCGCATGATGCATTTCAATACTTTGGACAAAAATACGGTCTAAGATTGGAGAGTGTTTTAGGTACTTCTACGGAAGCAGAGGCCCAAACCAGGGACATTGAGGCATTAGTGCGTGTG
>CAJXMP010000137.1 GCA_913056515.1 uncultured Lewinella sp. | reverse complement strand
TTTTTTTATGTACGAACTAAATAAACCCTTTCATTAAGGCTTTATAACAGTCATTTTTCTTGTAAACAATCGCTGACCTTCCTTAGACTCTAAAGCATATAAATAGGTCCCTTGGCGAAGATCTGACACATCCATTTTTATAGTCTTATTCCCATTAACCACCATAGTCTGACCTTTCACTTTTGAACCAATGATATTATAAATGGCAAGCTCATACTCTCCATTCGGAATATTTACTAATTCAAATTTTGCTTCAAAAAAGACTGGATTAGGATATATAAATGCATTCGGTTTTGACCAATGTTGTACTCCCAAGGAAGAGATACTGCCTCCAGATTTAAAAGATACAGTCTGGACCACATCTTCCGTATCTGGCTCCATTGTTATGACCACTAGCGGTTCTTTAGCTGTATTGGAAAAGAAGTGATGAGAATGAATCACCTGCTCCCCTAAGAAATCAGACAATCCTACTAAGTCTGTAATATCTTGCCAATTGAAAAAGGGAATCTTAGCTTCTAAACGCACATTCACGGTCTCCACGCGTTTCATCTTAAGCACATTGAAACTACCCACTTCCAATTCTACGGTTCCGTAAGCATCATACACTTCCTCTGCTTCCCGATTGATTAATATTCTAAATGAATCCGGTGAGATAGGTAATGAATCTAAAAAATCAAATGGCACATCGTCCGCAGCAAAAGGGAAAAGTGCATTAGATTCAGATGAAAATTCATCTTGATAACTTACCGGTGCTCTACGCTCTATTAGAGGAGGAGAAAAACGCACTAATGCATTCAAGCCAATTCCAGCAGGATCATCCCCGTAATAGCCTAAATTCAGTACTTCGTCCCCATTAATTTCATAAAAGTTCTCTACGCCTCCAACAGCAAGTACATAGGCATTAGCAGTTGGAAATTCTGAACCCACTGTAGAACCAGAAGGATCCTCAAAAATCAATTCGGTAGAAAAAGGCGCTACTAAATCCTGGAAATCCCAAGATTGCTCGCCAGTTGCCGTCGCATCAAAACTTATGCTTGGCATATTATCTGTAGCAGTAACTAAAGTATCTCCTTCATATGGGAATCCACCATTACTCAGTGTAATTTGAGCTTCAGCTGAAACCCCAAAACAAACCAACAAAATTAGAGAAAAGTAATACTGCTTCATATTTGAAAATTGATTCCTTTAAAAACTACAATTTAAGGATAAAAAATTATATAGAATGTTAAATTCCTTGTAAATCCACTAGTTTCTTGTAAACACCATCTTGCTCAAGAAGCGCTAAATGTTTACCCTTTTCAACTATTGCACCATCTTTCATAACAACAATTTGGTCGCAATGTTGGATAGTCGACAATCTATGGGCAATCACTATGGATGTTCTATTCTGAAGAACCTGTTCTAATGCTTCTTGCACTAATTGCTCCGATTCAGAGTCAAGCGCCGAAGTTGCCTCATCTAAAATCAACAGCTGTGGATCTTTTAAAATAGCCCTTGCAATCGTCAAGCGCTGGCGCTGACCACCACTCAATTTCATACCTCGATCTCCTATAATCGTATCATAACCCTGCTCCTGTTCACAGATAAAAGTATGTGCATTAGCAATCTTAGCAGCAGCAATAATTTCTTCCTCAGTAGCGGACTCCACCCCAAAAGCAATGTTATTTCGAATAGTATCATTGAATAGCACAGCATCCTGGGAAATAAAACCAATCAAATGGCGGTAAGATTTTTGCTTCAAGGTTCTAATATCTTGACCATCTAGCAAAATAGCCCCTGCTTGGGGATCATAAAATCGATTGATCAAACTAGCAATGGTAGATTTACCCGACCCCGATTGTCCTACAAGTGCAACAGAACTTCCTTTTTTAATCGTCAAGGAAAGTTGGTCAATCACAACCTTTTCCTCATAAGAAAAAGTCACATCCACAAGCTTCAAATCTGATTCAAATGCAGATACCTCTTTCGCATCTGCCGCATCTGTCATCTCATTCTCTGTTTCTAAAATTTCAAGCACCCGATCCGCTGAAGCCTCCCCACGTTTAATATCATAAAACGCATTGGACAGAGACTTGGCAGGGACTGTCACTTGATAAAACAATACGATATAGGTAATAAAAAAGTCTGCCTCTAGCTCATTGGTATTCAAGATCAAATTACCACCATACCATACGATCACCACCAATATTAATGCCCCAAGTACCTCGCTGACCGGTGAAGATAAATCTCGACGGAACATGGTTTTATTCATGTACCTGAAATATCGTTGATTGGAATCTGAAAAATGCTTGTGCACCCTACGTTCAGCGACATAAGACTTAATAATCTGAATACCTGAAATATGTTCCTCCAACTGAGAAAGCAATACAGCTAATTCTTGCTTAGCTGCTTGGGCAGGTTTTTTTAAAGTCTTACCAATCCTAGAAATAATAAATCCTGAAATAGGAAGTAGAACAATAACTAAAAGCGTAAGCTTAGCTGAAAAAAGGATCAAAATACCTAAGGTCAGAATAATCATAAGTGGATCCTGAACCAATCGGTGAACAGAAGATAACACCGCATATTGAATGTCCAATACATCGGTTGAAAAGCGAGCAATCAAATCTCCTTTGCGTCGCTCACTAAAATAGGCAATAGGTAATTCCAAAAACTTTTTGTGTAGGGATGCTCTCAGATCACGCTCCACCCCATTCTTGATATAGGTTATTGCAATAGCTCCAAGAAAACGGAATAGATTTTTTAAAAGAAATAAACCCACCGTTACTAGCAATACATAAAATAGCATTCGTTGCGGTCCAATAGCTTCAGACCAGGTATACATCTTATAATTTAGCTGCCCCGTTAAATAATCCTTTAATCCTAGAATACCCGTGTATTCAACTGGAGAAGTTTGAGGTTTAGCCGTATTGAAAATGATACGTAAAATGGGAATCAATGTAGTAATTGACGCCAAAGAGAAAAGCACCGTACCAATATTAAATAATACAGACAATATAATCTGACGACTATAAGGCAATGCAAATCGTAATATTTTCAGGTATTGCTGCATACTACAAAATTACGTTCTTTTTTAGAATAGAAAAGGCAGGTGCGAACACCTGCCTTTTTATTGCTATATTTTTCCAGATTATTCCTCTGGATTCATTTCAAAATCATTCAAGAATCCAGTATGGAAATTACCACTGCGGAATTTCTCATCTTTCATCAATTGCTTATGGAATGGAATGGTTGTCTTAACCCCTTCGATGATAAATTCATCTAGAGCACGCTCCATTTTAGTAATACATTCCTCTCTAGTCTGAGCACGACAGATCAACTTAGCAATCATCGAATCATAAAAAGGAGGAATCTGATAACCTGCATATACATGTGTATCTACACGAACACCATGTCCCTTCGAAGAGTGGAAAGAATTAATCTTACCAGCACTTGGACGGAAGTCTTTATAAACATCCTCTGCATTGATACGTACCTCAATGGCATGCATTTTTGGATAGTAGTTTGCACCAGAAATTTTCTCACCAGCAGCAATTTTGATTTGCTCTTTGATTAAATCAAAATCAATAACCTCTTCCGTTACTGGGTGCTCCACCTGAATACGCGTATTCATCTCCATGAAGTAGTAATTCTTGTATTTATCTACTAAGAATTCAACCGTTCCAACCCCTTCGTAATTGATAGACTCTCCAGCAAGGATAGCTGATTGCCCCATACGCTCTCTAAGATCCTCATCTAAGAACGGCGATGGACTTTCTTCAACTAGCTTCTGGTGTCTTCTTTGAATAGAACACTCCCGCTCTGAAAGGTGACAAACCGTTCCAAATTGGTCTCCAGCAATCTGGAATTCCACGTGACGCGGCTCCTCAATGTATTTTTCCATGTACATACCTGGATTACCAAATGAAGCCTCTGCCTCACGTGATGCAGTTAACCAAGCATTTTCAAATTCTTCCTCATTCCAAACGATGCGCATACCTTTACCACCACCACCGGCTGTAGCCTTAAGGATGACAGGGTAACCTATCTCTTTTGCAAGCTTCAAACTCGGTTCCAATTCTTTAAGTAAGCCTCCGGAACCAGGTACCACGGGTACATTCGCCTTGATCATGGTCTCTTTCGCAGTGATTTTATCACCCATTTTTCGAATCATCTCCGGGCTAGGACCAATAAACTTAATTCCATACTCGTTACAGATTTCTGCAAAATCAGCATTCTCTGCTAAGAATCCATATCCCGGGTGAATAGCATCTGCATTCGTGATCTCAGCAGCTGCCATGATTCTAGGAATATTTAAATAGGAATCCTTTGATGCTGGAGGTCCAATACAAACTGCCTCGTCAGCAAAACGAACATGTAAACTATCTCTATCTGCGGTTGAATAAATGGCAACCGTCTTAATATTCATCTCCCGACATGTACGAATTACTCGTAATGCTATTTCACCGCGGTTAGCGATGAGGATTTTCTTGAACATAATTTTTAAATTTTGGCAAGAACAATAAAGTAAGTTTAATCCTTAAGCAGGATCTACAAGGAATAATACTTGGTCGTACTCAATAGGTTGAGCGTCCTCTACCATAACTTGTACAATGGTTCCACTTACTTCTGATTCTATTTCGTTGAAAAGCTTCATAGCTTCAACTATACATACAACATCACCTTTTGCTATAGTATCACCTACTTTTGCAAATGGTGGATTTTCAGGAGAAGAAGAACGATAGAATGTACCTACGATTGGAGAGCGAACCTCCAAATAATTAGATGTATCCGTTTTCTTCTCTGAAGCAGGCGCTGCATCTTGAGCAGGTGCCTCTGGTGTAGTAGGAGCAGGTGCTGCAGGTGCAGGAGCTTGGAAATTAGGCTGTACCGGCACTTGAGCTGATGGATATTGCATTACAGGTTGCTGTACTACAATCGCTTTGTCATCATCACCCTTTTTTATAGAAAGATTGAACTCTCCATCTTTTACTTTAAATTCAGTTAGATTGGTCTTATTGATCAGCTTGATCAAGTCTTGTATTTCCTTGAAATTCATTTTCTGATAATTTAAGCGCTTTGAATAATGGTGCTTATTATTTTTTTACACGTTCAACATAACTGCCATCACGTGTATCAATTTTTATTAAATCTCCTTGATTAACAAATAAAGGAACGCGAACCTCCATGCCTGTTTCAATGGTAGCAGGCTTCAAGGTATTGGTCGCTGTATCTCCTTTTAATCCAGGCTCTGTATATGTAATTTCCATATTCACATACTGTGGAAGCTCAATCTGAAGTGGAATTTCTTTTTCCGCATGGAAAAGAATTTCAATCATCATCTCCGCCTTAAGCAGACCCGGATTATCTAATAACTTTTCCTCCAGCATCACCTGTTCAAAAGTCTCCGTATTCATAAAATGATAACCAAAGTCATCTTTATACAAATACTGATAATCTCTACGCTCCACGCGTACAGTATTTATTTTATGTCCAGCAGAAAAAGTATTATCAACTACACGACCGTGTGTTAGACTCTTTAATTTGGTCCTGACGAATGCAGCACCCTTACCTGGTTTTACGTGTTGAAATTCAACTACAGTCCAGATATCGTTATTAAATTCAATACATAATCCATTACGGATATCACTAGTGTTAGCCATGATATAATCGATTAGTAAATTGCTTAATGCTTAATTTCAAAACAAAGATAGTAATTCAATTGGTTATATAGCCCACTTTAGCAAGATTGCTCCCCAAGTGAAACCTCCACCGAAAGCAGTAAGGACTATATTATCTCCCTTTTTAAGTTTGTCTTCATAATCCCACAAACATAAAGGCAGTGTAGCAGCGGTAGTATTTCCGTACTTACTTATATTGATCATAACCTTCTCCAAAGGGAAGTCAGCCATTTTCGCAACCGTCTCTATAATTCGAATATTAGCTTGATGTGGTACAAGCCAAGCTAGATCATCTTTAGACATATTATTATTCTCCAGAATTTCTGTTACTGCAGAAGACATGGAAGAAACAGCAGCCTTAAATACAGGGCGACCATTTTGGTATAGATAATGCATCTTTTGTTCAATAGAATGAGGACTAGCTGGATTTAAAGAACCACCCCCTTTTTGATGAAGATAATGCCTTCCTTCTCCATTACTTCTTAAGATGGAATCCACTAATCCATATCCTTCTTCCGGACTAGGCTCTAACAAAACTGCACCTGCCCCATCGCCAAAAAGAACACAAGTCGTACGATCTGTATAATCTACAATAGTAGACATCTTATCCGCACCTACCACAATAACCTTTTTATGGGAGCCCGATTCAATATATTTAGCAGCAGTAGCTAGGGTAAATAAAAACCCTGAACAAGCCGCATTGATGTCAAATGTAAATACGTTTTTGATCCCTACCTTATCGCAGATAATATTGGCAGTATCTGGAAACGGCATATCAGCAGTTACTGTTGCGCAGATCATCAAATCTATTTCATCAGGGGAAGTACCTGTTTTCTCTAGTAAGCCTTTTACAGCCTCAACTCCCATATCTGAAGTAGCTAGACCTTCTCCTTTTTGTATTCTACGTTCGCTAATACCCGTTCGAGTCTTTATCCATTCGTCGCTAGTATCCACCATTTGCTCCAATTCTGCATTGGTTAATACGTAATCTGGAACATATCCATGTACACCAGTAATCGCAGCTCGTATCTTAGACATAATATCTTAGGTTTGTCTCTTGGAAATCAAAATTCGAGGCACAAGGTATAAAAAATGTTGCTAAGTAACTTTGTAATACTGCACTAGATGAATGAAAATATTAACCCCTACAATTATTGAGCGGCAAAAAAACATTAACTTCGGCATCAAATCATTGTCCATGTCTACACTACTTGTAAGAAACATCAAGCAAATTTGCTTGTGTAATAATCAGTCAAACAAGGCATTAAGAGGAAATGCCTTGAGTCAATGGAATAGAATTGAAAATGCCTATTTATTGGTAGAAAATGGTCTGATCAAAGATTACGGTTCTATGACCAATTGCCCTAGTACTGCGGATGAAACAGTAGACGCTACAGGACAATTTTTGTTGCCTGGTTTTGTTGATTCACATACCCATCTTGTTTTTTCTGGAAGCAGAGAAATGGAATTTGTAGAACGGATTAAAGGTACTTCCTATGAAACGATAATTGAAAAAGGAGGCGGAATACTGAATTCAGCAAACAGACTAGCATCCATGTCAGAAGAAGACTTATACACCCAAGCGATGCATAGGCTGGATCAGCTGATCAAACAAGGTACCTGCGCTATAGAAATTAAAAGTGGCTATGGGCTTTCGTATGAGGCTGAATTAAAAATCTTACGAGTAATTAAAAGAATTAAAGCAACTCCAAAAATGTAGACCGCCAATGTATGCAGTTCGATGTATATTAAAAACATGGTCAATACACACAATAACAAACTTACAATTCCGAAAATCTGCATCCATCGCGTCAATTGCAATCGTGTACTCAAATTCTTGATTTGATCTAGTAAA
>CAJXMP010000136.1 GCA_913056515.1 uncultured Lewinella sp. | reverse complement strand
CCAGTCACCAGTATATCAACGTGTATCAATTCCTATCGAAGGTCCTTCCGACTTTAACGAATTACTGAGTTTAGGTTTGGCCATCGATCATGCATATTTCGGCCCAGATAAATCTTTAATCCATGATTTTAATGCTAGTGATCTAGCCAAATTATCTGATGCAGGATTTTCTTATTCTGTAATAGTAGATGACTTATCGTCCTTTTATGCTGCACAATGTGCTGATCCAACTCATTTCCATAGCCATAGTCCTATTATTAATGAGGATTGCGAAGTAGAAGTGATTGAGATTGAAACGCCTATTAATTTTCAAGAAGGCAGTATGGGTGGATATTTGACCTACGAGGAAGCATTAGAAGAATTAGATCAGATGCAGGCTTTATTTCCAGATTTGATCAGTGTTAAGCAAGTCATTAATGATCAGCTTACGCATGAGGGAAGACCTATTCATTGGGTTCGGATTTCGGATAATCCAAATGATGACGAGGACGAGCCGGAGGTGCTTTACGATGCTTTAACGCATGCTAGAGAGCCTATGGGATTGATGCAGATGACTTTTTACATGTGGTATTTATTAGAAAATTATGAAACGGATGATGAGATTCGGTTTATAGTGGACAATACAGAGCTATACTTTGTACCTGTAGTTAATCCGGATGGCTATGTATATAATGAAACTATTGAGCCTAATGGAGGTGGTTTATGGAGAAAAAATCGAAGGTTGAATCCGGATGGTACCTATGGAGTGGATTTAAATAGAAACTTTGGCTTTGGATGGGGATATGACGACTTCGGATCTTCTCCTATCCCAGAATCTGCTGTATATAGAGGTCCAGAAGCAAACTCTGAACCAGAAACACAAATGCTTCAAGACTTTTGTAATAATCATGCTTTTCAATTTGCTTTGAATTATCACTGCTATGGAAATTTGTTGATTTTACCTTGGGGTTATTTAGATAGTCCAACCAATGAAGAAGAGGCATTTGATTTGTTTGCCGAAGCTTTGACTAAAGAAAATAATTATTTAGCGGGTTCTCCTCTCGAAACAGTTGGGTATACTGCCAATGGAGTGGTGGATGATTGGATGTATGGGGATGTACAGGAGAAAGAAGCGATTTATTCTATGACTCCTGAAGTTGGACCTGCCTTTTTGGGCTTTTGGCCTCCTGCTGCCTTGATGGAGGATTTGGCCAAAACAGCTCTGAGACAAAATATTAATCTAGCACAATTACCTCATAATTTTGGATTGATTGACTTAACATATGAGGATGTCTTGATTGGTACAGATGGTCAGATTGAATTTGATTTAAAAAAGTATGGTCTTTTAGATGGATCTTTTGAATTGAGTCTGAATACGATAGTAACGGATATATTGGTTACTGATCCAACTGTAACAGTTGCACCAGCTTTTGGTGAAACCGCTTCTGGAAGTTTTTATTTTTTGGTAGGACCCAATACTGCAGCTGGTACGGTCATACCTTTTGTTTTGTCTATAGATAACGGGCAATATGTTCAGGATTTAGCTTTTGAGATCAATTATGTGGGACAAGGTATACAGGAAACAGAGGAATTATTAAGCAGTGGGGAGGACTTGACTGCTTGGGAGGAAACCAATGAGTGGGGTTTAACAAGTGCTGAATATTATAGTGCTCCAGGTTCCATTACTGATTCGCCAGTTGGATCTTATTCCAACAATGCGGAGAACGTTTTAACAAGTCAAGCTTTTACCATTCCAAGTAGTGCAGATGAGGCATGGTTGGAGTTTTATACCAAATGGGATATAGAGTCTGGGTATGATTATGTTCAGATTCAAGTAGAGGATTTGACGAATAATTCCATAGAGCCTCTGTGTGGATTATACACAAATAATGGTGCAGGCGGATTTCAGCCATTGGATGAGCCCCTGTACGACGGAACCCAAGATTCTTGGGTCTTGGAGCTCATGGATTTAAGTCCTTACATTGGTCAAGAGATCCAAATTCACTATGTGTTAAGGTCTGATAACTGGGTGGAAGAAGATGGCTTTTATTTTGATGATATGGAGGCCTACACGATAAGCAATGATATCATAGACCATACCATTCAAGTTTTTGAACAGCAAAAGGTGCAAGTTTATCCAAACCCTGGAGCGCATACCTTAAATATCGAATCTAAGACTACCGCAATGTATCATGTACAAGTATATGATCTATATGGAAGGCTAATACACCAATCCATTGTAGATAATACGTCTTTTCAAATCAATACTTCTTTTTGGCGTAAAGGAATGTATACCATTCAAATTCAAACGGATGAATCTGTAGAGCTTGTTTCTTGGGTGAAGCAATAAATAAATAGCCTTATTTATCTTGTTTTTGTTGCAGTCTTTTATTTCAAGTCTATTTAACCAAGAATATTATATTTGCGAATAAACCATTAAGTATATGACCTTTGTTGATCAAGTCACGCAATGTATACAAGCTTCTGAATCGGATGGTTCTATCATGGAGCGTACTGAAGTTCTTTCAGGATATTCTGGGAAGAAACTATATGGCACATTGCAGCGATTAGCTAAGGAAATTCTAACAGAAGATACCTGTTATTTAGAAGTGGGTGTTTATCAGGGGCTTACCTTGCTTTCTACTGCTATGGTTGCTCCAGAACGTACCTTTATAGGGATAGATAATTTTGCATTTTTTGATCCTGAGGGAAAAAATAAAGGCATAGTTGAGGCGCGGACACAAACCCTAGGATTGACCAATACCAAATTGGTTAATATGGATTACGAAGATGCCCTTGAGCAATTAGACAAGCACTTAGATGGAAAAAAAGTAGGGATATATTTTATTGATGGCCCACATGATTACCGTAGTCAATTGATGTGTTTGCAATTGATTCAACCTTATTTATCAGATGATGCGGTAATTTTGGTTGATGACTCCAACTACAGGCATGTAAGGCAAGCCAATAGAGACTTTTTGTTTACGAATCCCTCATTTAAATTAATATTTGAGTCTTACACCCCTGCGCATCCAATGAATCTACGTGGAGAAGAGAAAACAGCCGCACTTGAAGGTTGGTGGGATGGGATAAATATCATTGTTAAGGATTCCAAGGATGAGTTAGAGCGGATCTATCCGCCGACACTTCGCAGTCGTAAATTATATGAAAACGAGCACTTACTACAAGCTGCTCAGTATCCAGAGCAAATCCTTTTAGCTTGGGAAGTAATTAAGAAGTTTAGGTTATTTCCAATACTCAATTTAATTAGAAAGCCTTCCAAAATTTTTACCGGTAGATTCAAAAATGCGAATACTTATTCAGAAGAATTTGCCAATCAGCCTAGGTTTGCCCAAAAACGTTCATAGGGTTTTACAGACTTTTTGATTATATTTTGATAGTCAAACTAATATACTATCAAAATGAGGTGGATTTACTGTTTAATTATTGCATTTGTTTGTAGCTTTTCACTTTGCTTACAAGCTCAAGATACCTTCTCTATTGTTGCTATGGATAGCGAAACTGGAGAGGTTGGAAGTGCTGGTGCTTCTTGTGTGGATTTATCCAATTTCCCTTCTATATATGGAGACGATTTTTTAGGACAATTGATACCTGGGCAGGCAGCTATAAACACACAAGCCTATTATTTACCTGCTAATCAAAACAATGCTAGAAATCAGATAATCAATGGCAGTTCTCCTCAAGAAACTATTGATTGGTTGATTGCAAATGATGTACAAAATGCACCACAGTTTAGGCAATATGGTATTGTCGCTTTGGTAGACAATGTAGTGGAATCGGCTGGTTATACAGGAGCTTCTACAGACGATTATAAAGGTCATTTGACTGGTCCAGGATATGCTATTCAAGGGAATATTTTGCTGGGTCCGGAGATTTTAGAAGATATGGAGGAGCAGTTTTTAAATGCAGAAGGCGATTTAGCTTGTAAACTGATGGCGGCACTTCAAGGAGCCAATGTAGTCGGAGCTGATACCAGATGTGCAGATAATGGTTCATCTTCCTTGTTTGCCTTTCTAAAAGTAGCTCAACCCGAAGATGTGGAAGGTCAACCTTCTTTCTTGGTTTCTGTAAGTACTAATGATGGAGCAGGTATAGAACCTATTGATTCCCTTCAAACGCTTTTCGATATGGAGAAAAATTGTTTGGATACCTCAACAGAATTAGCTCGATTAAGCGATCAAATTAAAGTATATCCGAACCCTTTTTCCGATCAAATTCAATTTAGTATTTCTGATCCATCAGGGCTTCAGTATATCACCATATACAATGTACATGGAGGTGGCCTGATGTATAATGAGTCAATCATTCCATCCTCTATTTCAACTTTAGATTGGCCTGCAGGGGTTTATTGGGTTAAAATAGTGACGGATGATGATATTGTATTTAGGAAATTAGTGAAACCATAAAATCATTCATTTTGTCTAAAGAATATTTCTTGAAAGTATGCTGTATTTCTTCTCCCGAGGAGGCACTATTGGCACTAGAACATGGGGCTGATTTTTTGGGTTTAGTTGGTCCAATGCCTTCAGGGCCTGGTATTCTAAGCTTGGAGGAGATTAGTCAAATTGTTAGAGATATACCAGCTGAAGCAAAAACAGTTTTGCTAACGAGTAGTTCGGATGTTTCTGCAATTATTACCGATTACAATCAAGTACAAACTAAAGCTATCCAATTGGTGCGAGAGTTAGCGGTGTCTGATTTGGCAGCAGTAAGAGCTGCTTTACCTGATGTCATACTCTTAGCCGTTGTGCATGTAGAAGATGCATCCGCCATTGAGCGCGCAAAATCATACGAGCAAAGTGCAGACTATATCCTGTTAGATTCTGGTAAACCAACTGCAGGAATATTGGGCGGTACGGGTAATACACATGATTGGTCCGTAAGCAAGCGGATTGTAGAAGAGGTTGAAATTCCAGTCTTACTGGCTGGTGGATTAAATGCCGAGAATGTGAAAGATGCTTTGGATGGGGTGAATCCGTATGGAGTCGATCTATGTTCAGGTGTAAGGACCGATGGCCATTTGGATCCAGATAAACTAATAGATTTTGTTGCGCAACTTTAAATAAACAATTTAGATTTTGAGAAAAATAAATTTGAAAACCATACATCCAATGATAAGAACATTTTACCTAGTGCTAAGTCTTGTAATACTTAGTGTCAGCTCTGTTGAAGCTCAACGAAAAAAGAAGAATAAAGTAGAGGAATCAAGTCCTGTATCAAGTTTTGATTCGAAATATTACAACAGCCTTAAGTGGCGAAATATAGGACCTTTTAGAGGAGGACGTAGTAATGCCGCAAGTGGTGTAATCGGCGATCCATTGACCTATTATTTTGGTTCAGTTGGCGGAGGTGTTTGGAAAACAACAGACGCGGGTACCAGTTGGTCTAATATTACTGATGGATTTTTGAAAACAGGAACGGTAGGGGCTATTGAGGTGGCGGCATCAGATCAAAATGTAATTTATGTTGGAATGGGAGAGCATGCCGTTAGAGGTGTTATGACTTCCTCTGGCGATGGTATTTATAGAAGTACAGATGCAGGAAGAACTTGGACGCATAAAGGTCTAGATGATACCAAGCATATTTCAGGTATAGCTATTCATCCCGATAATCCAGATTGGCTTTATGTGGCTGCACAGGGAGCTTTTTGGAATGATTCAGATAGTAGAGGAATCTACATGAGTAAAGACGGAGGGGATTCATGGGAAAAAATGCATGAGGTGAATGCTTCAACCGGTGCAGCGGATATCGTTATGGATGAAAATAATCCAAGAATATTATATGCGGCCTATTGGGATCACAGAAGACTGCCTTGGCAAGTGCGGTCAGGTGGTCCAGGTTCTGGGATATATAAATCCGTAGATGGTGGACAAAATTGGAAAAAAATAGTCAAGGGACTACCAGAGGTGATGGGAAAAGTTTCTGTTACGGTGTCTCCTGCTAATTCAGATAGGCTATATGCCAATAATCTTCGTTACTCATTGGTAAATGAGGCATTTGGTGCAACTAAAGATATCAAGATTCGCCTTTTAGAGAATACTTATGTTAAGAAATCACAACACCGCATTTCCTACAATGAGCTTTCAAGGGAAAAGAAACTAACATCACAGAGATTTTCTTTTTCTCCAAATGACCGACCTGACACAGAGAAGTTCATTTTTCAGAGAACTCTTCGAGAGAAACCATATAAATATGGCACTTTCTAGTGAAGAAATCTGTCAGACTCTAGCAGTTTTGCGCGTTTCCTTCAGACGATTTTCCACCTGATTGGTCGAATATTGACTATGTTTACACCTTCGATATGTTTGACGCAACTGAAGGTGTCAAACTTAACGAAGGCGAGAAAGTTAAGTGGCATAATCCTAGTTCAAACAAATATGAGATAGCTCTATACTTTAATTCGTCAAAGGATGCTAAATCAGGATGGTACAAGGCAGCTAATATAAAACCAGGTGCTACGAGTACTTGTATTGGTATACCTACCGGTCGTGGTGAAACACGATATATGAGAGTGGGTGTCGTCCTTTCTGGTACTAATTACAACAATTGGAATCCTAATACTTCTAACCCACTTGAAATTAATATCAGACTTGAATGTAATAATAGTGAACCTAATATACCAGCATCACCACCTGGTCCCCTACTTACTCCTGGTGGTGCAACCGATACCGGAGTTGTATGCCCCACCAGATTCAGTAAGGTAAAACTATATGGTGCACAGTCATCACTTCCTGGTGCGACATCAGTTAAAGTACCAGATTTTAGTAGATATTCAGCTGCTAATGCTACCACAGCACAAAAATTAGACCGGTCTTCTTATTATGAATTTGAGAATGAGTCAAAAAATGGAGTGGCAATAAGACTACTATTCACAAACGACTCTAGGATTACGAACAATAGTGAGATTATAAATTACACAACCACAATTGCAGCCGGTGGCAAGTCATCCAAGATAAAACCAGCTGGGAATTATGTTCATTTCTGTGATTACAATGTACCTGCTAATGTTTCATCATCATGGGAGACTAAAGGTAAAGATATCTGTGTAAGAATCAGTAAGACAACATCACCTAATTTTCAAGTTGACTGTCCCGAAGGATTTAAAATTACTAAGGTATATGATGCAACAGTAGGTATCAACAATCTTGGTGATCCTGGTGGTGATAAGAATAGAATCAGAATTCCTGACTGGATGAATTATGATTTACCACAAATGCACCCCAATGATAATTTCGGGGTCAGAGGTCAAAACATTACATTCAGGAACCTACCACAAGAAAAAGGTGGTATTCCTATCAGGGTGTTGTGTTATGATACAAAATTACCAAGTCGTGATCATAGTAACTTAAGAGCAACGTATATTACACTAGCACCTGGTGAATCAAAGACTATCTTGGATTTTCCAGGTAAGTATTACACTTTCTGTGACTGGGAATATGGTCTAGGAGGTCATAAACCATACGGTGAGTCTTATAACTGGAGAAGAGGGGGACGAGACTATTGCTTCTCTCACGGTACTCATTTACCACCTGAGGGTGATCCTAATGGTAGATGCCCAAGTGGCTACCACAAGGGTAGATTATTTGCCTCTACAATTCCTGGTCGTGATTCAAATGGAAATGTAGAGACTAAACCAAATTATGACGACGATTATGAATCTGTAGCTTGTTATAAGTTAG
>CAJXMP010000135.1 GCA_913056515.1 uncultured Lewinella sp. | reverse complement strand
ATCCTCCCAAGTTTCCCCGACCTCAGGCATCATGGCATAAAAATCAGGGAAAACCTCTTCAAAAAATTGATTGACAGCTTCTTTGGAAGTCAGTTTGTCAAATGCATAATTGTGCCCTGTCTTAGGCATAAACAAAGTACAAGTGAATGAACCATCCTCATTAGGCAAGGCGATTAACATGAATCGACCTCTAGGCCAAATATGAAGTCGTTCCTTTTCCATTTTATAAGAGCCATCTGGATTAGCAGGTAGTAAAATCTCCCGGTAGCCATCCTCTATATAGTGTTGGGAAAAATTAAATCCATTTTGCTTCTGCATACTTGAATAGCGCACAGCCGAAAAAGCACCATCAGCCGCAAAAATTACATCGGATTGAATAGTCGATTTTTCACCTGTTTTCAAATCACTATAATGTACAGTTGAAGTATCAAAATCGACATGATCACATTGTTGCTCAAATAAAATCTCAGCATTTCCATACTTCTCTGCAATCTCCATCATTCTACAATTCACCCCTGCTCTAGATACCGAAAAGATAGCTTGACCCTCTTGCCCGTATGGCTGATAGGTTAGATCACCAGCCAGATCATGCATAGTACGTCCATACATAGGAATAGCAATATCTCTAACCTCATCTGCAACTCCTGCTGCTTCTAGGGCAGTCCATCCACGTTTTGATAAGGCCAGATTGATAGATTTACCAGCAGAGATATCTGCTTTACGTAGATCTGAACGTCTTTCGAGAATAGTAACCTTATATCCGGCTTTTGCCAAAAAAACGGACCATAAAGACCCCACTAGTCCTGCACCTACTATGGTTGCTGATTTCATAAGCTACTGATTTTATTTGATCATTCAGTGGGGTAAAAATAAGCAATCCCCATTGAAAACTTAAATTTTAGAATCAGGGAAAACCGCCTTATTTAAAGACTTGATCAAAATCAGTTTTATAGACCTTGAACATAGGGTTCAATCAAAGTCCGAATCCCACTTTGATCTAAGTTTTTCCCAATAAAAACGAAGGTAGAACAAGGTTCCTCCTCTAGAGTCCACTCCTGACCATCGGAAAAACTGTACCCATTACGAACAGTTTGCAAAACGATACGCTTATTATAATCCTGAACAGCAATTGTTGCTTTGATCCGATAGATTTCATTAAGGTTTTTATTTAAAAAAACCACCAGATCTTTTATTAAACCTCTCAAATCTATATAACCATCAAAAACTAAGGAAAAGGTTTTAATCCCATGCGGAGAGGAACTGACCCATTCAGGCATTTCATACAAAAATTGAGACAACTGACGTTCGGCATGCTGTCTACTCTGCATAATATTATCCACCGTCTCTTCTTGGAATCCAATTAATATAGGTGCAGTTGGATTGACTTGAGCTAACTTTTGGGTTAACTCCAATTGTTTGGACTCCCCTATCCCATCAGCCTTACTCACAAATAACACATCTGCATAGGCTATCTGCATGGCTGATTCCGATACAGATCCCAACCAAAAATCCATATTCAGAGCGTCTACTACCGTAATAACAGTTCTGAGTTCAAATACTTGCTCTACATCTGGCTTATAAAATGTGGAAACGATAGTAGACGGGTCTGCAATACCCGTAGTCTCTATAACTAAATGATCGAAACTTGTTCTGCGGGAAGAAACTTCCTCTAATACATCTAGCAATTCATCTTGTAGTGAACAACAAATGCATCCTGCCGTTAGACCAATCAAATCTACCTCCTTCCCTTGCACCAATTGGCTATCAATATTAACCTGACCCACCTCATTTTCAATGACAAAAAATCGTTCTTCAGATCGTTCCTTAAGCCATTTGTTGAGAAAGGTTGTTTTCCCAGCCCCGAGGTATCCGGTGAGGATATATACTGGTATTTTATCCATTCAAATAGTTGTTACAAAATGATTAGTCGATAGCGTTTAGGACTTCAATGACCTCTTCTACCGTTGATCTATTCTTATAGTTTGGATCAAACTGTCTCCAAAGAACTTGTCCATCTT
Organism: uncultured Lewinella sp.; assembly: GCA_913056515.1. Lineage (GTDB taxonomy): Bacteria > Bacteroidota > Bacteroidia > Chitinophagales > Saprospiraceae > AM-2324. Next base: position 5,753 of record CAJXMP010000135.1, on the reverse strand, counting down.
GACCAATGACATAGGTAGCTGGAATGGGTAAATAGGCATCTGATCCACCATGGGAAACTGGAAAATCTGCATTTAACCGGGTGTTATACCGACTAACCAACTCTTCACCAGGATCAAACAGCAAACCATAATCCTTTGAAATCGTGTAACTTTTATCCCATAATAATTCGAATCGAGCACCACTTTTCTCTGCCATTTCCATCAAATAATCTGGAGTCTCCGGACTGATAGCTATGACATGTGCACCTAATGCTTGGATAGCTTCTAATTCCTCTTGGAAAGCACTTAAGTGTCTACTGCAGTAGGGACACCATTGACCTCTGTAAAAAATGAGAACCACAGGACCGGATTGTAATAAATCAGCTAAAATAACAGTATTATTTTGCTGGTTAATAGCTTCAAACAATGGTGCTTTTTCACCTACTGCTATTCCGGATAAATCATTGGGATCAAGGGTTGGCCCTTGGGCCAATAGAAACAAAGGTGAAAGAAGAATTAAAAAGATTAAATGTTTCATCTATGCATTTATTGGTTAACTGATTAAATCAATATTGTGGAATATCTAAAACAAAATAATCTCTATAGCCCAATAGTCCTCCTTTTAAACTAAACAGCTGTATATTTTGATTAGTTTGGTATTTCACGGCCAAGTTCAAACTTCTCCTTCCTGATCTACAGTACAGAACCACCTTACGCCCTGCCGGTAAGTTGGATAAATAAGTATCTAAATGCTGCGGATCCAGCCAAGTTCCTCCAATATCAGTAATTGCCCTTTCACCAGCGGTTCGAATATCTAATAAATACACCTCTTCTGATGCCAACCATTCTTTTAATGTTAAAGGACTCACCTCTAAATCATTCCCTGCTGTAGAACTTATTCCACAAAACTGCTCATAATCCACCAATGCTTGTATAGTATCTCGATTTACCTGAGCTGTATATTTTATGATTGTTGCCTTATTCGATAATCCATCAAACATCCACAACTTCCCTAGCAACAAATCCCCCAATCCACATATCCACTTAATCGTTTCCAAAGCTTGCATATTCCCCACAATACTAGGCAGCACCCCCAAAACTCCTGTTTCGGCACAATTATGGACTGTATCAGGCGCTGGTGGTGTTGGATATAAATCTCTATAATTAGGACTCCAGCCAGATCCTTGAGCTACATTAAATACAGCTACTTGTCCCTCAAAAGCGTGAACAGCCCCAAAAACAACGGGTTTGTTCAATATCACCCCTAAATCATTGACTAAGTATCTACATGGGAAATTATCAGAACAATCGACCAAAATATCAAAATCTTGTGCAATCTCTTTAGCGTTATCCGAGTTCAAAAACTCCGGAAAACAAGTCACTTGAACCGTTGTATTAATTGCTTGAATAAATTGCTTCGCTACATTTACTTTCAATTGACCTATATCCGATTCTTTATAGATCAATTGTCTATGCAAATTACTTCGAGATACTTTATCTCCATCAACCAATCCAAGATGTCCTACTCCAGCCCCAGCTAAAGTCTGCACAACAGGACATCCAAGACCTCCAAGTCCAACAACCAAAACACGAGCATGATGCAACCGTTTTTGACCAGCTACCCCAAACCCCTTAAGCAGTAACTGCCGACTATAACGTTCTAAGCTGTGATTATCCAATTCCATGTCTAAAGTATTGCCTTGTAAATATACTACCCTTTTCCAACTATCCATTTATGGAAAAAGAAGGAATACAAATACTTACATCTCTATCTAATTGGTTATTGATTCCCATTAATATTTCCTAATTTCCGTGCACAATTAAACCACATTATTAGCAACATGTAATTCCATCAAATTCTTCCATATTTTGAGGAATTAAAATCAGATATCATGCATAAAATCATCGTACTAGGAGCAGGAATGGTAGGAAGTGCTATGGCAATAGACCTTGCCAAGGATCACCAAGTAACCGTCACAGATGTTAGTTCATCTGTCTTAGATACGCTAGGTAAAAGAGCACCACAGCTAACTACTCAACTATTGGATGTTACAAAGGAAAAGGAGCTCAAGCAAACGTTAAGTGCTTTTGACTTAGTCATTTGTGCTGTACCTGGGTTTCTGGGTTATCAGACACTACAATACATCATTGAGTGTGGCAAAAATGTGGTTGACATCTCCTTTTTTCCAGAAGATGCACTTACACTGCATGCCTTAGCTAAGGAAAAAGGAGTTACGGCTATTGTGGATTGTGGTGTCGCTCCAGGTATGGGTAATATCATCTTGGGATATTACAATGAAAAGATGCAAATCACAGATTTTGAATGTCTAGTAGGTGGCTTACCCAAAGTAAAGAAGTGGCCATTCTGCTATAAAGCACCCTTCTCTCCTGTTGATGTCATTGAGGAATATACACGACCAGCTCGATATGTGGAGAACAATCAGATTATCACTAGACCAGCATTGACAGATTGTGAATATGTGGAGTTTGAAGAAGTGGGCACTTTAGAGTCTTTTAACTCTGACGGACTTCGCTCCATCTTACAGACTATGGCGCATATACCTAACATGAAGGAAAAAACACTGCGCTATCCTGGGCATGTGGAATATATCAAAGTTTTAAAATCAGCCGGTTTTTTTGAGGAGGAAACGATGATCATCAATGATACGGCTATCCGTCCGCTAGACTTTACGAGTAAGATATTATTCAATGAATGGAAATTAGGTCCAACGGAGCCTGAATTGACTGTTATGCGTATTAGTATCAAAGGACAAGATTCAATGGGCAAGGAGCAAGAAGTTATTTATTCACTGTACGATGAGTATGATCCTGAAAGCCAGACTTCTTCCATGGCTAGAACTACAGGATATACTGCCACTGCAGTAGCAAATCTTTTCTTAAAAGGAATTTTCACTGAAAAAGGTGTTTTCCCACCAGAACTAATCGGTAAACACGAGGAAGTATTCCATTTCGTACTCAATTATCTGGAGGAGCGAAATGTATTTTATAATATGGCCTAAAATTATGTTCAGACAGCATCTAGTTGATCTAAATACGACTCTGCTGTCTGAATATGTTTTGTTTTTTTCTCCTCAGGCATTTTATCAAACATCCGTACCAACATCCCTAAGCGAGGATTACTGGTAAAGAAATCTCTATGTACATGCATGAATCGCCAAAACAATCCATCCCAGATTTCCTGCCATGGACCCTTCTTGTAATTACTCATCTTTAAAATGTAATTACTTCCACTGATGTATGGCTTGGTAGCCATTAAACCACCATCAGCAAATTGACTCATTCCATATACATTAGGCACCATTACCCAATCGTAAGCGTCAATATACATCTCCATAAACCAGCGATATACCTCATCTGGATCAAACTCACAAAGCAGCATAAAATTACCCAAGACCATTAATCGCTCAATGTGGTGATTATAACCGGTCTCATTCAAGCGTTGAATCACATCATCTAATACTGGGATCCCTGTATTACCATCATAAAATGACTTGGGTATTTTACGTTTAAAGCCCCAATAATTGGTTGTTCGAATCTTTGAACCATGGTAATCATAAAAACCTCGAATAAATTCTCGCCAGCCAATAATCTGACGAACAAAACCCTCCAAAGAATTCAATGGAATATCATGTTCCAAACCATATTGAATACTTCGATTAACTATACAGTCTGGAGTGAGTAGCCCCGTGTTTAACATAGGTGTAAGGACGCTATGGTTAAGTGTGCTCTCACCTTGGACCATAGCATCTTCATAAGGTCCAAATTCTAGAAATCTTTCGGTTAAAAAATTCTCTAACCAATCTTGACTAGCTGTATGATCAATTGGATATAGCTTCGTTTTATTTAATCGCCCGTAATTTTTAGAATAATGCTGCTCCACATAAGAGAATGCCTCTTCATAATAGGAACAAAAGGGAGCATAATTCGTAGTAGGTGGTACTTTAGTTTTGGGATATTTCTTGCGATTGTCTGCATCAAAACTCCATTTACCCCCAACAGGTTCCTGCTGGGTGTCTACTAATATGTCCAGTGATTTGCGTTGACTAACGTAAAAATCATTATGGAAATATCTTTTCTTGGCTTTTCCAAAGAAGCTATTTAATGCTTCTGAAGAGGTCATAAAAGCAGGGTTAGGCTCGTAAACCAGCTGTATTGCACTGGATGTTGCAGCTGCTCGTAACTCTTTCTCTACCCAATTATCTACTGGATCATAAAGCTGGATAGTCTGGACTCCAGTTTGGCTTAAGGATTCAAAAAGGGTTTGAAAAGATGAAGCTGTTTCATTGGCCTCTATATAAGTAAGCTCAAATCCGTTGTCTACCAAATATTGCGCATAGCGCTTCATACTTGCTCTATGAAAAGCTAATTTCATTTTATGAAAGGCATACTGATTGAAAAACAAATGATGTTCAACGAGTACGAAATGACAAGAACTAGGCTTTTCAACCGAAAGATTGAATAATTGATTTGGAAGTAAAAGCTTATGCATGTTTGACCGCAGTTTTTTTTGACCGTCTACAGCGTTCACTGCAGTACTTTACCTCATCCCAGCACTTTTCCCATTTTTTACGCCAGGAGAAAGGCTTTCGGCATACTAGGCAAACTTTGGAAGGTAGATTTGACTTATTATGTTTCACTAAAAAGAAACACATTTCAACAAGAAGAGTTGAAATGCTAGAAAAGATGTGCGTGTAAGGTTAACTAGTGAGTGCTTTTTCTAAGAAAAAAAGAAAGTGGTTGGGGATATCCCAACCACTTCAGTTTTATTTGTCACTGCTTACAGCGATAGAATAAACGACAAGACCGAATCCAATCTTATTGACTGCATCGGCAATGTTGTAGAATAAATCTACATTGGAAGAATCCCATCCCAAACCGGTATTCAACCATCCACCAGGCATACACATGTAACCAATTGGATAGATAGCCCAACCTACTAGAACGAACCATGCTAATGTACGAACACCTCTTTGGATAGTTGGGTTACCAGAAGCTTCTGCAAGCTTAGCAACTTCACCCATCCAGGCAGTGTACAATACATAAACATAACCAACTGTAGATAAAACACCCCACATTACAGAGTGTGAAGTACTACCACCTTCTGGATTAAATGCCTCACCGATATAACCGGCTACAAGCATCCATGCTGAAGCGATAATTAGTTTCCACATTAGACCTTTAGTAGCACCTGCTGCTTTAGTTAATAGATAAAACTCTACACACATCAGCGGCACCGTCAGGGTCCAGTCAATGTATCGTAATGCGGTTGGATTAGTACCTGTAGATGCATAGAAATCACGCATGTAGAAGTAGTGAACTGCTGCAATACCTGTGATTAATGCAGATACTAATAATGACAACTTCCACTTGTCACTTACACTGTTACGCTCAACAATGAAGAAAACAGAAGCGGCTGCCATAGCCATGTAGCCTACAAAAAATGTAAATGCTACTGGATCGTCTTTGGGAATTTGGACAACGTTTAATAAAAATTCCATCGTAGTTAGTTTATTTAAAAAATACTTTGTCTTATAACCTCTAAGACAAACAATTGTTTAACGAAATTTAAGAAAATTGTTTAGGTATTTACAACTAAAACTAAACAATTATTTTTTTCGTGTATGTTTTTCGAGTATAGAACCCTTGTATTTATTGACTTTTGGGCGTTTTTTGAATGCCCATAATTTTTCTCTTGCTTCTCCAGCAGCTTGTTCCACATTAACAATTGGGGCATAATAATCTCTTTTTAAGTC
>CAJXMP010000134.1 GCA_913056515.1 uncultured Lewinella sp. | reverse complement strand
AGGATTCGAACCTGCGACCCCCTGGTCCCAAACCAGGTGCGCTAACCGGACTGCGCCACGCCCCGAAAGTGCGGTGAGAGCGGGATTCGAACCCGCGGTACCCTGTTAAGAGTACGTCGGTTTAGCAAACCGGTGGTTTCAGCCACTCACCCATCTCACCAATTTAAATTTGCTTCTCATTTGAAGCGCGACAAAGGTAAAATATGGATTCAACTTATGCAAGTAAAAACATGAAAAAATCTATATAATCTTACGCTTATCGATTACTATCCAGACTCATCTTTATTTGCTTTTCTAGGTCAGCAACAGTGTCTTGGAAAATCATGTTGGTATCTAACAAATCTTGTACTGCATTGCAAGAATAAATTACCGTAGAGTGATCTCTCCCTCCAAAGGTTTCTCCAATAGCTTTTAATGATTTGTCAGTCATCTTTTTAGCTAAATACATAGACAATTGTCTAGCGATAACGATTTGACGCTTACGAGTTTTATCAGCCAGTTTATCCACTGGCACATCGAAGTGTTTTGCAACCAATTGTTGAATATATTCAACAGTAATTTCTTTATTGATGTGCGAAACAAAATTCTTGATTACTTGCTTCGTTAAATCAATATCAATATCTCTATTTACCAAAGAAGATTGAGCCACTAAAGAGATTAACACCCCCTCTAACTCTCGAATATTGGACTTGATATTAAAGCAAATGAATTCGGTTACATCTTTGGGTAGATCTATACCCTCTTTCATCATTTTTGACCCCAGAATAGCCATCCTAGTTTCAAATTGTGGCGCCTGCAAATCAGCAGAAAGTCCCCATTTAAAACGAGAAATCAACCGTTCCTCCATGCCCTTCATATCTTTTGGTGGACGATCGGAAGTTAAAATGATTTGCTTTCCACTCTGATGGAAGGTATTGAAAATATGGAAAAAGATTTCCTGTGTTTTAAGCTTATTTTCTAGGAACTGAATATCATCTACAATAAGGACATCAAGCATTTGATAAAATCGCAAGAAATCACTGATTGTATTGTTTTTAATCGATTCAATAATCTGATTGGTAAACTTCTCGGATGAAACGTACAGTACATTTTTATCGGGAAAATTATCTTTAACCTGATTGCCGACAGCATGCGCTAGGTGGGTTTTACCTAAACCCACATCCCCAAAAATAACAAGTGGATTAAAAGCTGTTCCGCCAGGTCTTTTAGCTACAGCCAACCCTGCAGATCGAGCTAATCTATTACAATCACCTTCAATAAAAGAATCGAATGTATAATCTGCCCTTAGTCTAGAATCAATATTTAATTTTTTGATACCCGGAATTACAAAAGGATTTTTTATGGCGTCCTTATCCAAAATTGGATTGGATGCTGCCTGCTCATTCATCCTTTTAACTGGGTGTTTGCCCGAGCTTTGCATTTTATTCGATGCTCCAGAGGTCGTTTTGTTCATTAGAATTTGATATTCTAATCGTCCTCCATCACCTAATTCTTTGCGAATGGTCTTCTTTAAAAGGGCAACATAGTGCTCTTCTAACCATTCATAAAAAAACTTATTAGGAACTTGAATAGTTAAAGCCTCTTCATTCAACTTAACAGGTTTGATGGGTTCAAACCAAGTTTTAAAGCTTCTTGCGTTGATGTTTTTACGAATTATATCCAAGCAAGCGTCCCACACTGATACATGATCTCTCGTCATCTCAAAGAAGTAAGAATGTTAACCAAGGTAACTTGGCATAGTTTAAAGCATCTAAATAAGTCGAATGGTATTGATAAAATGAGTGTCTGTTTACATCTTATCAAGGCTGTTTTGTAAAAGTGCGTTTTTTAATATTGTATTCCAAAAAAATCCGGAAAGGCACGATTGGGGAAAAAAATTTTAAGAAAGTTGGAACTTCTTTTTTTGCCCGCTGCAAACCCTTACTTTTCAACAATAATTCAACACTTTTATGAGTTTTCCACATTTTACAAAAAAATGTGGAAAACTCCCATTATTTACGATAAATATTCGAGTTTCAGATGTGGAAAAAAAACTCGAAAAAAATGCACTTCAATCAAGGCATTATTTTTTTACAAACAAAAGTTTATTTTCATCCGAAAGCGCTGATGAAAAGGTATAACCTTCTGGCTTTAAATTCTTTAAACCATCAACATCAGAGATACCTTCTTGTACTATCAGACGAGTCATTGTCCCACGGGCTTTTTTAGCATTAAAGGAAATAACTTTCAAATTACCATTGCGTAATTCCTTAAAGTCAATATCTACCACCTGGCCTTTAATTTGTTTAAAATCTACCGCTTTAGCATACTCTTTAGAGGCTAAATTCAACAATACATCCGTTTTACTACCTGTCAATTGTTGATTAATTTGATCAGTCAAAGTAGCCTTCCAAAACGCATATAAGTTATCTGCCCTACCTATCTTTAGTTTGGTACCCATTTCTAATCTGTAAGGTAGCATTAGATCAAGAGGTCTAAGCAAACCATATAAGCCAGATAAAATAAGTATCCTGTCCTGAGCATCTGCAATTTCTTGTTGTGTCCATTCATAAGCTCCTAGCCCTTTGTAGACATCTCCATCAAAAGCATAAATTGCTGGTCGAAATTCTAGGGTCTCGTCATCTAGATCAAAGGTCCTATTGCGTTCAAGATTGAGATCTGCAAGCTTTTCGCTGATGTGCATCAAGTCCATCAAATCAGGAGATTTTAACTTTCGAAGTTTTTTATTGATTTGCTCAGCTTTGGATTTAAATAACACGTCAGTTCCCATAATTGAAAAGGGAAGTTTTGATTCAAAGTCTAGGCTCTTAGCTGGAGATAATAAAGTTAACATGAAAGAAAAATTTTTAACTTAACAATAAACAATCAACACGTACATGCATCCGTTATAATAAAGCAAGCAAACAAATATAGAGTGGCAAAGGTTGAAATTAAAATCGCAATCATTTAAAAATCAAATATTTAAGTTTTTACACATTAAAATTCTCTACTTAAACAAAAAAAAAATTTGTGTTTAATATTGTACTTACTTATCTTGCAAATACTTAAAAAGTAGTTTTTGTGTTTATTTGTTTGGGTTAGAAACCCTTGTTCTATACAAGGGTTTTCTTTTTGCCCATAAAAAAAGCCAATCAATAATTTGATTGGCTTTTTTTCTTGCAAACGCTGCAATTAAAATCCGGAGCCGCTTGAAGGAATAGCTTCTTCAGTTGGTTTCGGAAGCACCTCTCCTTTTATAGTAAGTTTACGAGTCGGATTTGCTTCATTTGTAGTTAAAGTAATGGACTTGGTAAACTTGTTTAATCTATTAGTGGCATACCTAACTTTAATCTCGCCCGTTTCACCAGGAGCAATAGCCTCTTTAGGCCATGTGGGTACAGTACAACCACAAGATCCTTTTGCATTAGTAATCACTAATGGAGCGTCTCCAGTATTGGTAAATTTAAAATATCTGTAAGGATCAGAATCCTGCTCTATTACACCATAATCAACAGTAGTTGATTCAAATTCCATCACAGGATAAGCTTTTTGTTCTTCTACTTGATTCTCACCAGCGGGAGTATCAGTTTGTGCTGAAACAAAGGTTACGGATAATAACAGCAGCGCAAATAAAGGCAATAATCTTTTCATCTCTTATTTCTTATGATTTAATACAAAGGAAAATTAAAATTTTTAATATTCAAAGTTCTAAATAACTATAAAGCATATTCTTTGCAAAAGTTTAACAATTTCAGCGCAAGTATTTTATTTTTATATACCCTAGCATGGGTAGAACATTAGGGAAATACAGAATTATTTTTTAAATTTAGGGTATATAAAGACCCTAATTATAACTTTATTTTGAAAATGCAATTCAAAATAAAATTATATTCGGAAATTTTCAAAAAATCAGTTTCATGTTCGACATTCAGCTTACAAAGACCACTGAAATTACAAGCACAAAAATTGAAAAAGAGGAAATCATCAATGATTTCAAAGTTTGTTGTGTGAGTAGAGAAGCATCTTTATTAGCTAGAAAAGAAGTATTGACTGGTAAGGCGAAATTTGGCATTATTGGGGATGGCAAGGAACTACCCCAGGTAGTATTGGCCAAATTTTTTAAAAAAGGGGATTGGCGTTCGGGTTATTACCGCGATCAAACTTTAATGTTTGCGCTTGGGCTGAGCACTGTAGAAGACTTTTTTGCTCAATTGTATGCCGACCCTGACAATGATCCATTTTCTGGCGGAAGACAAATGAATTGTCATTTTGCCACTCCTTCTATCGATGCCGCTGGTAATTGGACGGTTCACAAAGATCAATACAACACCTCTTCAGATATATCATGTACTGCAGGACAAATGGCTAGAGGTCTAGGACTAGCGATGGCATCGAAAATGTACCGGAATATTAACGAATTAAAAGCCGATAATAACTTTTCCAAAAATGGAGATGAAATATGTTTCACTACCATCGGTGATGCCTCCACTTCAGAAGGTGTTTTCTTTGAGACGGTAAATGCCGCGATTGTGACGAATACGCCGCTTGCTATGTCCGTTTGGGATGATGGTTTTGGCATATCTGTTCCAATCGATTACCAAACTACCAAAAAGAGCATTTCTAAGGCATTAAGCGGATTTGGATTAGATGAATCTGGTGAAGGTATGCTTATGCTAACAGCAAAGGCATGGGATTATGAAGGTCTAATCGAAATGTATCGTACAGGAACTGAACAAATCAGAGCAGAACATAGACCCGGCCTATTCCATGTTACTGAAGTAACTCAGCCACAAGGACACTCTACTTCCGGATCGCACGAAAGATATAAAACTAAAGATCGTCTTCAGTGGGAGAAAGACATGGATTGTATTGTTAAATTCAAGCAGTACATCATTGAACAAGGCTTTGCATCTGAAGAAGATTTAGAACAAATTCAAAAAGAGGCTAAAACCTATGTTAAGGAATGTAAAACAAGAGCATGGGAAGCTTTCCAAGCTCCTGTTCAGGAAGACATAGCTTCGCTGAATCAAATACTAACAGAATTTTCTAACCAAGCAGGAATCTCTGAGTTACAGCAAGCACTACAAGCACTCTTAAACCCTTCTTTTGCAGAAGTGCTCCAAATCGCTAAAAAAGCTAAGTTTAGTTTATTGCAATCCAACTTGGTAAGTGCTGAGTCACTTAACCAATGGATTTTAGAAAAAGAATCCATCGCAGAAGATAGATATCATACACATTTATATTCTAATAGCCCTAATGCAGCAATAAATATACCAGTCGTGCCAGCAGTGTTTACGGAAACATCGAAAACTGTAAATGGCTACCAGATATTGAATAAATTCTTTGATCTTTCTTTTGAGAAATACAACAATATTGTAGCATTTGGGGAAGATGTAGGTCAAATTGGTGATGTAAACCAAGGTTTTGCTGGATTACAGGACAAGTATGGTGAGGATCGTATTTTTGATACGGGCATTCGAGAATGGACTATTATGGGTCAAGCCATTGGTTTATCCATGAGAGGAATTCGCCCAATTGCAGAAATCCAATACCTAGACTACCTATTATACGGCTTAGAGCCCTTATCTGATGATTTAGCCACACTGAGATATCGTTCTAACAATTTACAACAAGCACCAGCTATTATCCGAACTAGAGGACATAGACTTGAAGGTATATGGCATGCTGGATCTCCACTAGGCATGATTATTAATGCCTGCAGAGGAATGTATGTATGTGTGCCTAGAAATATGACTCAAGCAGCAGGAATGTACAATACGCTGTTACAATCAGATGATCCAGCTTTAGTTATTGAATGCTTGAATGGATATAGACTAAAAGAGCAGATGCCTGAAAATTTAGGTGAATTCTCTGTTCCACTTGGCGTACCTGAAATTTTAAATATTGGTTCTGACATCACTTTAGTTACTTATGGTTCTTGTGTTCGTGAAGCACAAGAAGCTATCCATATGTTGAGTAAGCACGGAATTTCAGTTGAACTTATTGATGCACAAACACTATTACCTTTTGATTTAGAAGGATTAATTGTTGAATCATTAAAGAAAACCAATCGCATATTATTTGTTGATGAGGATGTTCCAGGGGGTGCAACGGCGTACATGATGCAAGAGGTTTTAGAAAAACAAGGTGGGTATCAATATCTAGACGCTAAGCCAAGTACTTTATCCGCTAAAGCACACCGTCCTCCATATGGATCAGATGGTGATTACTTCAGTAAGCCTAATCCAGAGGAAATATTTGAAAAGGTATACAATATGCTATATGAATCCGACCCGGATAGATTCAAAACAAAGCTATAATAAACTAAAGCCTAACATTACTTGTTAGGCTTTTTTATTCTCCCCTAGAATAGATTTCACGAAAAATTAACCCTGAATATTAGAATTTACCACAATAATAAGGGGTAAACCTTAAAATATTATTCTAATTATAATCTGTTTGAAGAAATATTAATTAGATTAGAAATATCATTTTATCATTAACAAAGTCAACATGAAGAATTTAATTCAAAAGTTGACCCTCTCACTAGTAATTTTTCTCAGCACTTCGGCCGCACTTTTGGCCCAAGTAACCGTAACAGGAAATGTTACTGACAAAGAGGGTGTAGCACTCATTGGTGCATCCGTTTTAGTTCAAGGTAGTGTATCCGGAACTGTGACAGATTTCGAAGGAAATTTCTCCTTGAATCTCGAAAGTACTCCAGCTACTTTAGAATTCTCTTACACAGGTTTTGAATCTCAAACAGTAACTGTAAATGCAGCTACTACTATGAGTATTCAATTAGAAAGCGCTTCTACCCAATTATCAGAGGTAGTTGTTACTGGTCTTGCGACTAATATCAAGCGTTCGAACCTAGCAAACAATGTAGCTTCAATCAACTCAAAAGAACTGACCGGTATTGCAGTAAGTAATACCACCGAAACAGCGCTTTATGGAAAAGCTTCTGGTACTAATATTAGTGCAAACTCAGGTGCTCCAGGTGGGGGTATCTCTATGAAGTTAAGAGGTACAACCTCTATTAATGGTTCATCGCAACCATTATTCATTATCGATGGAATTTTCATAGATAACTCATCTATTCCTGCAGGTCTTAATATTGTTTCCAGAGCATCTTCTGGTGGATCATCCTCTAACCAGGATAACCCATCGAATCGCTTGGCTGATATCGACCCAAATGATATCGAAACGATAGAAATCCTTAAAGGAGCATCGGCAGCGGCTATTTACGGTAACCGTGCTGCGGGTGGTGTTGTAATCATCACAACTAAGAAGGGTAAGTCTGGTAAAACCAACATCAACTTTGGACAATCATTAGGTTGGACAGAAATGTTGAACCCACTTGGTGTTCGTGAATTCACGAGTGAAAGAGTTGCCAACTCTTCAAGATTTGGAAATCCATCTGATATTGCAGCTTTTGAGGCAGCACAAGCAGCTGGACAAATCTACAACTTCGAGGAAGAATTATATGGCAATAAAGGTTTATTGAGTAATACACGTTTATCCATGTCTGGTGGTAACGATAAAACTCAATTCTTCTTTGGTTCGACATTTAAAGCTGAGGAAGGTATAGTTGAAAATACTGGATACGACAAAGCTTCTCTACGTTTAAATGTAGGTCATAAAGTAAACAGCTGGTTGAACTTAGATTTCACTTCTAATTACGTTAAATCATCAGCTGATCGTGGTTTCTTCAATCCTTGGTAGTTGAGACTGAATTGGTCCAGGACCCACTCGCTCGCGTTGCCGTGCATGTCGAACAGGCCCCAGGGATT
>CAJXMP010000133.1 GCA_913056515.1 uncultured Lewinella sp. | reverse complement strand
TCATGCTATTCCAACGGCATACAAGTCTGATCGCGAAGGATATATCGATCTACTTCTAAATGATATACTACCCGTTATTGCCGCAGAAAATTTAGCTGATTATATCGATGTTTTTTGTGAAAAAGTAGCCTTTTCGGTGGAAGAGACTCAACGTATTATTCAAGCTGGTGCAAAATATGGCCTTAAAGCCAAAATTCATACCAATCAGTTCAACAGCATGGGTGGCATTGAATTATGCATTCAAGAAAAAGCCATTTCTGTGGATCATTTAGAAGTTATGACTGATTCGGAAATTGAACAACTAGCGAATAGCGATGTTATTGGTACTATGTTACCTTCAGCACCCTTCTTCCTCAATGACCCTTACCCAGAAGGAAGAAAAATGGTAGATCAGGGCGTGGCCATTGCACTTGCTAGCGATTTCAATCCAGGGTCTTCCCCTTCAGGCAATATGCAATTAGTGCTCGCTTTAGCTTGTGTAAAATCTGGACTACTTCCAGAGGAGGCTTTAGCTGCCGCAACCATCAATGGAGCTTACGCATTAGAGATGCAAGAGGAGGTAGGAAGTATAGATATTGGTAAAAAAGCAAACTTTTTGCTCACTCATCAAATACCTAGTATAGCATATTTACCCTACTCATTTGGTGAAAACTCTATTGAGTCTGTATATATAAATGGGCAAAAATATTAGGGGAGTGAATAGCAATATCCAAACACATAATGGCGTTCCAAAGAAACAAACGCTGCACGAAAACAAACACAATCAATTATTTAACACCGTACACTTATTGAATAGCCGCAACAATTAGTAAATTAGGCGACTATTTTTAGGTCAACAACTAAGCAATGTTAAGAAGAACTCGAATACTACTAGGTTTCCTCCTACTTACAGGTGGGCTTCTGCATGCGCAGATTCCTCAATCTATCTCCATTGAAAAAACAACACCAAATCACAGTCAATTGGCTTGTGTACCGGGCCAGGAAAACTTCGCTGGTACAGTATCCTTAGGTACTATTACTGCAGCCTCCAATGATATAGACTTGGACACCATGTTTCTGTGTGTGAACGATACCGTTGGATTAGTACACAATGGCGATCAAAGTTTAGTTGGAGACCCAAATCCAGCTACAGCAGCAGGAATTTGCTATGGTTTTTATACTTGTGCACCTACTATTTCAGGTCCAGCTGACTTAGGCACCATTGCTTCTGATCCCTGTATAGTTCCAGAAACTGCCCCTGGAGTTGACTTTTTAGTTATTCTAGAAGGCAATAACCTAAATGGTGATATAACCCTTTTCAATGACGGTACCTTTATTGACAATTTCAATGGAGGTAATCCTTTTTTAGTTTTCTGGTCTCCCGTAACCTTTGATGAGCTACTAGACAATATGGATGGTACCTTTACACCAGAATATGAAAATGGAGGTCCTTGTGTTCATACCAATATTGATGCAGCAGTTCCCGTAGTATATCTTTCAGAGATCCAGTCATCCAATATTACCTTAGGATCAGGAGCAACTTCCTGTTCAGCTTCTTTTGACCTTGAAGGTGGACTGCCGCACTTCGATGCAAACGAAACGTACAATATTTCAGTAAGCCTGAGCACAGACCCAACTATTACTGGATCAGTAGTATCTGCACCTTCAGGACATACCGAAACTGCAGAAGTATCTGTACCGCAACCTGGAATTTATGACGTGACCGTTAGCGATGGGAAAAGCTGTCCACATACTTTTCAAATTGATATGAGTGCATGTTCTGATCCAGTCCTATTAGACGTAGCAGATGTTACCACAGAGGAAGGAACAACAGTTTGTATTCCAATAACAGCATCCAACTTTACAGATATCGTTTCCTTCCAATTTGTGCTGGAATATGATCCTACTATGTTTAATGCTGCAGCAATCAATATAGATAATCCAAACCCTTTACTCGGTCTACTTCCTCCCGCAGGTAATGCCAATCCAGAAGGTAATTTCAATGTGCTTTGGGCTGATTTTTCTAGTGTCGGGGTAACTATTCCTGATGGCGAGGTTCTATTCGAATTTTGTTTAGATGCAGTAGGAGTGAATGGAGATGTCTCACCCGTCAATATCATATCTGGACCTAGCCTCCCGATTGAATTTGTTGTTATTGACGACATGCTTAATACCTTCGTAACATCAGTATCATCAAATGGAGGTACAGCCACCATTCAATCCTCCGCTTATACACTTAACATTACCTCAACCGACGAAACTTGTTTGGGGCTAAATAATGGGTCATTTGCAACCACTATTTCAAATGGAATTGCGCCATTTGATTATACCATCTTTGATGAGAGCAATAATATCATCAACACCACCACCATTACGGATGCAGATGGAGCATTCACGCTAACTAATCTAGCTCCTGGCACCTATACCATTCAAGTTGAAGATCAAACAGCTAATATTATTTCCGATCAGGTTATTATAGTAGAAGGAGTTGACTTGGACGTATTTATTTCAGTAACGCCAGCTACTTGTAATGGTGGCGAAGGCCAGATGGTCGCTAATGCAGTAGTCAATTCTATTTTGATTAATAACCCTGGACCAGAATATGAATTTGAATGGTCTACAGGTGATGTTGGAAATACACTAACCGGAATTACAGCAGGAACATATTCAGTTACCTTGACCAATACAGATTTGATGTGTTCGGAATCAAGTACGGATGGATTACCACAAACTGCTCCCATTCTTTTTGCAGTTAATTCCATTACGGATGCCAGCTGTTCAGGAGTAGAAGATGGAGCATTAGACATAGATATATCTGGAGGTACTGGAAGTATTTTTAATATAGAACTACAAGATATCAACGGTAATCAAATCAGTACCTCAACTGGGACGAATATCACTCAAGCAGGTATCTCTGATGGAAATTACCTGGTTATAGCTGAAGATTCACTCATGTGCTTAGATACCTCTATTGTTAATATTGGATCTACCATAAGCCTTGAACTAAATGTAACAGCTGCTCAAGAAATCAATTGCTTTGGTGATTGTAATGGATTCATTAATGTAGATGCTAATACGGTTGGAGGCACATCAAACAGTTATACGTTTAATTGGATTCCAGCAGTAACTGCAACTACCACAGCTACCTCAACGGCTGCATCTGACCTTTGTGCAGGCACCTACACCCTAGAATTGGAGGATGACCTAGGCTGTTCTACTTCAGCAGAGTATGTTATATCAGAACCTGATGTATTACAAGCAGCTGTTGTCGACTTCCAAAATGAAACCTGTGCGGTTGGAAATGATGGAACAATTACTGTAGCCGTTTCTGGTGGAGTTCCTGACTATACCTATGATTGGGGTGCATTGCCACAATCAGATTCTATAGTAACAGGCTTATCCGCAGGAACATATACAGTAACTATACTGGACAATAATAACTGTCCAATTGAATTAACCCAAGATATTGTTGCGCCAACACCTCCAGTAATCAATAGTTTTGATGATGTGGCGCTTCTATGTAATGGAGATACTGATGGCATATTAGAGGTTTTTGCATCAGCCGGTGCTAACCCAATAAGCCTTTACTCCTGGTCAACGAATAATTCAGGCATCAACCTAACTACACAAGACAACTTAAGTGCTGGCCAATATATCGTAACTGTTGAAGATGAAGCTGGATGTATTACAGTTGATACAGCTGAAGTAACACAACCAGATGTACTTCAAATCGTTGATTTCGTATTAACTTCGCCGTTGTGTCCAGGACTAGGAAATGGTGTTATACAAGCCCAAGTAGAAGGCGGTACAGAACCATATTTCTATGACTGGTCTGTGGGTATAGATGGATTTGGTGCTTCAATTAATACTGGAAGTAATATCACAGCTGGAGACTATTCTGTAACTATTACAGACTTTAATGGTTGCCCAACAGTTGATGGCAATACAACACTTGAAGACCCACCAGCTATTACAGCTACCTTCATAAATTTAGTAGATGTCAGTTGTTTCGATGCAAGTGGAGTTCCATTTGATGGACAAGCAACAGCAGTAGCTGAATATGAAGATGGCACTGTTCCAGCACAATTATTCTCCTTCATTTGGACGCCATCCAATGAATCCACTTTCAACCAACTTTCAAGTACAGCAGTAGCACTCTGGCAAGGAACGAATACTGTTTCCGTTTCAGATGGTGAATGTACAGAAGAATTTACGGTTGAGATTGGCGCTCCGGAAGAACTAACGTCTGAAATCACTATCGATAATGTAAGTTGTTTTGGATTCAGTGATGGTTCAGCCATTGCTCAAGGTGTCGGAGGAACAAATCCATATACTTATCTTTGGGAAGGTACAACAGCAGGGGCGACCTACGAAAACCTTGAAGCAGGTGCCTATCCAGTACAAATTACAGATGACAATGGATGTATCACCAATGCAATAGCAACCGTTCAACAACCACTTACACCATTAACAGGGTCCATTGACTTGAATTCAAGTTCAGCAGAAGTAAGCTGCTTTGGCGAAACGGATGGCTATGCTACCGTAATTGCGCAAGGCGGTAATGTCAATCAAGGAGATATCCAATATGTCTGGGGAGCTGGAATTTCTGCTAGTATTACCTCTTCCTCTGCTTTTGACTTAGCAGCTGGAACCTACACGGTTACAATTGTAGATGCTGAGGGATGTGAATTCCCATTATCCTTTGATATTGGTAGCCCAGATCCTATAACATTTAATATTCCAGATATCCAACCCATTCCATGTCCAGGTGAAACGACTACAGTAACAGTAGATACGGCATTTGGAGGTAATGGTACATCAAATCTATCCTTTACATTCTCTATAGATGGAGGGTCGCCGCAGACCTTAGGTACTAATATTAGTGTTTTCCCAGGTCAACACATTGTAACGGTAACGGAAGTTTCAGATGCAGGATGTGAATCAGATACCACTTTTGTATTGGATGGACCTTCTGAAATAGTCCTTGAATACGATAGTCCAATCGAAATAGAACTTGGAGCCAGTGAAACGATTACTCCAAGTATCCTAGCACTAACTAATCCAATTAATCCAGATTCAGTGTATTGGACACCAGCAGACTATCTGAGTTTTGAAGATGATCCTCTAGTTCCAACTATTGAACCACTAGATGATGTGGAGTACACCATTTTAGCGTATGATATTAACGGGTGTGCTATTGAATCGGAGTTAGTTATTGAAGTGGATAAAAATAGGAATGTATACATTCCAAACATCTTTACGCCTGATGGTGATGGAATCAATGACTTATTCCAACCTTACGTTGGTCGTGGAGTTAGTAGAATAAACTACTTCAGAATCTATGACAGATGGGGAGAAATGCTCCATGAAAGATTACTTGTCGAAGACGATCTAAGTCAAATCAATCCTGCCATAGCCTGGGATGGAACCTTCAAAGGAAGAGCCATGAATCCAGGAGTATATGTCTATTTAGCAGAGATTGAATTCTTGGACGGAAGAGTATTACTCTACCGAGGAGATATTTCAATAGTTAAATAAAAAAAGTCCCGAGGAAAACCTCGGGACTTTTTTTATTTCATCAACATGAATGTTCCACTAGTTTCTTTGGGAATATCAGAGCAATTGTATTTCACTAAATAATAATAGTTATCTACCATAGCTTGCTTACCTCTAACATTTCCATCCCATCGAAGGAAAGGATCATCTGTATTAAAAATCACATTTCCCGTACGATCGTAAATAGAAAAGGATACAAAGTCAGTCATTGCAAAAGGATTGTCAATCCCAATATCATCATTCAATCCATCTCCATTTGGTGTAAAAGCATTAGGTAAAAAAGCTTCACAATCCAAAGTACTAGGATCAATAACATTGACTAAGAAAGTATCATAAGCTACACAGCCAAAGTTGTCAAAGAAATTCAAGGTGTATGTTGTAGTCGTAGTTGGAGTCAATATCGTAGAAGGATCATTGACATCTTGCACACCTGTAGCAGGATCCCACTGATAGGAAAAAGCACAAGATGGAGTAGCAAAGGTCTGAATAGCATTACCTAAATACAAGATGGTATCCTTTCCAATGCCAATATCTACAAATCCATTTCCAATCTGATCTGGGAAAAAATATAATTCCTCAACCTGAGACTGCACCAATGCTCGATCATATAATCTAAACTCATCAATAAATCCTTCAAAGTTATTTCCCGTTGTAGCACAACTACTAAAACCTAACTCTAAATCAATAGCGTCATTCGTCAGATCAATACGATTAGATCTCAACACTTTTTCTCGCTGAATCCCGTCTATGTATAGTAATATTTCTGTACCTGCTCGAACTAAGCAAACATGATGCCAACAATTGGACTCATCCAATTCCACATCAAAATTGGCATTCAAATCCGTATCCTCACTCATCAATACATTGATACTATTATTATTGGGTACATATCTAATTTCAAAAGCATTATTCAAATCACAACCATCACGCTTAGACACTAAGGTTTGAACACCAAACACATTTTGTTCCAAGGCTTTGAAGTAAAAACTCATCGTGAAATCTTCCGTCCCAAATACATCAATAGCCTCACCTTGAATAACTGCGCGATTATCTAATCCATTAAATTCTAAGGCATTCCCTACTACACCACATCCCAATTGATTACCAAAAATCAAAGCAGCATTACTGTTGTTCCCAGTTACATCAGGAATTTCATTATCATCAATCTGTTCAAAATCATAAAATATTACTAAATCAATAGTCGTCTGCGCCTTTAAAGGAGCAGCTGCCATAATCAGTAATAATAAAAGGGGATAAATCCGCATCATATTGTATTTAAATAATTGTTCATTCTGAAAACGAAACTTCAAGTCCTTTATTTTTAACCAAACATATTTCCTAGACCTCCTAATCCTGGAGGGAGAATATCCTTAATCATTTTCTTATTTTCTGCTTCCTCCGCCTCAGCAATACGCGCTTGCATCTTGTTTAGAGTCACTAGCAACAAATCTTCTAATTGCTCCCCATCTGAAGTATCTACTTTTGACAGATCTATAGACACATCTAATACTTCTCGCAAACCATTAAACTTAATGCTTATGGCCCCATCACTACTGGTCTCTTGCATTTCTAAATTACCAAGGGTCTCCTGCAATTGGGCTTTCTTTTCTTCCATATTGCCCATCAAATCTCCAAACATAGTCCTTTATTTTATTCGCAAATATAGCTAAAACTCATTCTTATAGACACAAATGCCTGCACATTGATGATAACATGCAGGCATTTATTTAGATTTTAATCTACTTAAAACTTAAAACAATTCGATCCTTCCACTGGAATCCTATATACTAAATTGATCCCAGCAAAAATATACCAATCGTTACTAGTGGGTTGACCATTAACACTTATACCATCCAGATAATCAGATAAAACATACCGCAGACCTCCCTGTACATCCAACCTAAAATAATCCGCCCGCGGAAAATAAAACTTCAAACCTCCTCCTCCAAGTAAAGCAATGAAGGTAGCTTCATCGTTAGCTTCAGGAAATGGTTCTACTAAAAAATCTTCATTAGCCAAGTCATCTGCTACTTCTGCCCCAAAGAGGGTATATGCTACTCCACCAGAAAAATAGGGTACAATCCGCTGCATACTAAGCTGCTTACCCTGCCGGATTTTTTTAGGCGCCAACAAATTGATTTCTAGGCTAAGCGCCATTTCCGTTAGATCCCCCTCAAAACTTAAGTTTCGAACATAGTAGGTTTTATTATGCCGATCATCACCAGACAATTTAGAAT
>CAJXMP010000132.1 GCA_913056515.1 uncultured Lewinella sp. | reverse complement strand
AAATGAACGATTTCCAATAAATCAGTACGACCAACTAATTCATCTACTTTACGAATACCTAAATCAGCCATAATAGACCTTAAATGATCTGCAAGAAAATGGAAATAGTTAACCAAATGTTCCACTTTTCCAGCATATCGTTTCCTTAGGTCAGGATCTTGAGTAGCAATCCCAACTGGGCAAGTATTTAAATGGCATTTTCTCATTAATATACATCCCTCCACTACTAATGCAGCCGTTGCAATACCCCATTCATCTGCTCCAAGCATAGAAGCAATAGCCAAATCTCTTCCTGTCCGTAATTGACCATCGGTTTGCAAAACCACTCGATCTCGGAGTTTATTCTTTACCAAGGTTTGGTGTGTTTCAGAGAGTCCTAATTCCCAAGGCAAACCAGCATGTCTAATTGAACTCAATGGAGAAGCACCAGTACCCCCATCTGCCCCGCTTATCAAAATATGATCGGCTTTAGCTTTTGTAACACCGGAGGCTATAACTCCAACTCCAGCTTTGGAGACTAATTTGACGCTTATTCTAGCATCTTGATTGGCATTTTTTAAATCAAAAATTAATTGAGCTAAATCTTCTATACTGTATATATCGTGATGTGGTGGTGGCGAAATCAAACCCACGCCTGGCGTACTATTTCGTACCCGTGCAATGTTTTCATCTACTTTGTGCCCTGGTAACTGCCCCCCTTCTCCTGGTTTAGCACCTTGAGCCATTTTAATTTGTAATTCTACCGCATTGGATAATAATTGATACTTACCCCAAATCTTCCTGAAGCTATTTGTTTGATTGCAGAATTAAGATTATCCCCATTACTAGCTAAATCAAATCGTTTTTCATCTTCTCCACCCTCTCCGCTATTACTCTTACCTCCAATTCGATTCATAGCAATCGCCAAGGTTGTATGCGCTTCATAACTAAGTGATCCAAAAGACATGGCACCCGTTGCAAAACGCTTAAAAATACTTGATTTAGACTCCACCTCTTCAATCGGAATAGGGCTATGCCCTTCCTTTATCTTGAAAAAGGATCTAAGGGTACTTGCATTTTTAGATACCTGATCTATTTCTTGAGCGAATGCTTTATATAATGCATAATCATTGAGTTTTGTTGCATGTTGTAACAAATGGATAGACTTAGGATTAAACAAATGGTATTCTCCTTTTTGCTTCCATTGGTGAAGGCCTCTATCAGGCAATTGAAGTTTTTTCTGTACCACACCAAAAGCCTGCTTGTGTTTCATCTGTTGCTCGAACTGCAAATCTTCAAAATCAAGTCCTCCAATTCGGCTTATGCTACCTCTAAAACACTTTTCTACAACTTGTTTATCCATACCAAGAATCTCAAAAGTTTGTGCACCTCGATATGAATTCACTGTAGATATTCCGAGTTTAGCCATAATTTTCAAGAGACCTTTGTCCGCAGCTTTTTTATAAGACTTTATCAAGTCGTGGGCCTGGGTATCTTTTATTCTACCGGCCAAACTTCTACAACACTGATAAGCTAAATATGGATACACAGCATCTGCACCATAGGATAATAAAGTTGCAAAATGTTGCGTTTCCCAAATATCGCCACCTTCAACTATTAAAGAAACTTGCTTTCGTTTTCCCTCATCAATTAAAGTATGGTGTACAGCTCCAGTTGCCATTAAAGTTGGGATGGAAAGATGTTTGTTGTCTATGTCTGAATCACATAAGCAAATGATGTTAAAGTAAGTAGACAGCTCCTTTATAGAGGAGGTAATTCTGTCCAATGCAGATTCCAGTCTTTCTTCAGCTGTATAAGCCAATGATATCCTAATGAATCTAAATGAAGATTGTTCCATTTTTTGAATAGCCTCGAAGTCTTCCTCGCTAAGAATAGGGGAATCTAATCTAACCAAATCAGCCTCTACATCAGACACGCCAAAAATAGCGCCAGTCCCTCCAAGAAAAGTTTTTAAAGACATGAAATGCTTTTCTCTTAATGAGTCAATTGGAGGGTTTGTAACTTGAGCAAACTGCTGTTTGAAATAATTTGAAATATGCTGTGGTTTATGAGAAAGCACAGCTAGTGGAATATCTGCACCCATCGAACCAATGGGCTCTTTAGCATTTTCTGCCATGGTATTGATGATCAACTTTTCATCCTCTGATGAAAAGCCAAATGCTATCTTTTTTTTATCTAATATATCCTTGGATTCTACAAGGCGATGTGTAGGAATTCTGTGACTAGGATCTTTTAAAAAATGGGTACGCTCTTTAAGCCAATTCTGATATGGGAACGCTCTACAGATAAACTTTTTTATTTCTTCATCAAAAACAATCCGTTTCGCATGTAAATCAACCAGCAATATTTCTCCTGGTTTTAGTTTGCCCTTTTTTTGAATTTTGGATGGTTCAATTGACAAACAGCCAGCCTCACTAGCCAAGACTAAATATCCATCTGAGGTAATAGAATATCGAGAAGGTCGAAGTCCATTTCTATCAAGGATAGCCCCAGCATAGTTGCCATCTGCAAAACATACGGATGCAGGACCATCCCAAGGCTCCATTATGGCATCATGATACATGTAAAAAGCACGCTTTTCATCATCCATTGATGTATCATTTTGCCAAGCCTCGGGCATCATCATCATTAATGCATGAGGGAAAGATCTTCCACCTTGAACTAGATATTCGACAACATTATCAAAGTTCCCTGAATCTGAACTTGTTGGATCACAAACTGGAAAAAGAGATGCTCTTGTTGGTTCTAGCTCCTTTAGGTGTTTTTCTCTTGCTTGCCACCAATTGACATTACCTTGAATGGTGTTTATCTCTCCATTATGTGCTATGCTTCGAAAAGGCTGAGCCAATTTCCACTTTGGCATCGTATTAGTACTAAACCTACTGTGAACAATTGCTAAATTACTTTGAAAGGATTGATCTTGAAGATCTATAAAATAGGATCGAAGTTGGGTCGCAGATAATTGACCTTTATACACTATTGTATTTGTAGATAAGGAGCAAATATAAAAATCCTCTATTGCTGATTTTTTTAGTGCTGCAATGGCCTGTTCAATGGAAGACCTCAGATAAAATAATTTTTGTTCAAAGTTTATTACAGCCCCATCATCAAATGTTACTACCCATTGTTCAATATTAGGCTCTGTTTCTAAGGCCGTTTTACCTATCATAGAATGATCTACAGGTACAGCCCTTTTAAAAAGCACCTTCATATTAGATTTCTGAATCTGCTTTTCAATGATTGATGAACAAAGCTCCTTTAATTCAGCATCTTTTGGAAGAAAAAACATACCAACACCAAATGAATCTTTTGGAGGTAATGTCACCCCATTTTCATTAGTCAGCTTTTGAAAAAAGGTGTAAGGCATTCCAAGCAAAATACCCGCTCCATCTCCTGTATTTTCCTCCGCACCATAAGCTCCTCTATGCTCCATATGTTCAAGCATCTGAAGCGCACCATCTATCACGTCATGCGATTGCTCTCCATCAATTTTACAGACCATGCCAACACCACAGGAGTCAGATTCAAGTTGAGGGAGATAAAGACCAGTTTTTTTGTTCCATTTGTTCATCTGAAATAGCATTATTGATAAGCTACAGCTTGGTGTTCACCTCTATCTAAACCTTGAATTTCTTCCTCTTTATCCACTCGAATTCCGACAGTAACTTTGATTAAGTAAAAAAGTAGAAAAGCAAAAGTGAAGGTGAATGCTCCGATAGCTACAATACCTAATAATTGAGCAGACCATGTGCCTACTCCTTCGTCATAATTTCCAAATAGAGCAACTGCAATTGTTCCCCAAATACCACATACTAAATGTACCGATGTTGCCCCAACTGGGTCGTCAATTTTTATTCGATCAAAGAAATTCACCGATAATGGAATTAATACACCAGCAATAAATCCAATTAAGATAGCAGAAGGGATACTTACTCCATCAGCACTTGCAGTAATACCTACTAATCCTCCTAACACCCCATTTAATACCATCCCCAAGTCATAGGCTTTATAAACGATTTTGGATATTATAAATGCCCCAATTCCACCAGCAGCAGCAGCCAAAGAAGTGCTTACAAATACAAATGATACAGCATCTGGATCAGCAGAAAGTACAGAACCTCCATTGAAGCCAAACCAACCGAACCATAGCAGAAATACACCAACTGCAGCTAACGGCATACTGTGTCCTGGGATAGGTTTTATACCCCTACTGGTATATTTACCTGTGCGTGGACCTAGCAAAATGGCACCTGCTAAAGCACCCCATCCACCTACTGAATGCACTAACGTAGACCCAGCAAAGTCATAAAATCCGTTTGCATCTTACCATCCTAAACCCCATTTCCAATATCCCGTTATAGGGTAGGAAAAAGACACAAAAAACAAGCAAAAGAACAAGAAAGGTATTAATTTAATCCGTTCAGCTACTGCTCCGGAAACGATGGTGCAGCAGGTTGCTGCAAACATGCCCTGAAATATAAAATCAGTGTAATAAGTATAGTTACCATCTGCGTAATTTATTGACCCTGCATCACCTGCAGGAGGGTTTAATCCAAATCCTCCAAAACTTAAGAATGCACCTTCAACGCCTGGATACATAAGCCCAAAACCGATAAAGTAATAAGACAGTATTCCTATTGTTACTATCATTACATTCTTGAAGAGGATATTAACTACATTTTTTCGTTGTACAAATCCAGACTCTAAAGTGGCAAAACCTAGATGCATGATAAAGACCAAAACTGTAGCAACCAACATCCAGGTGTTGTTTGCAACGAAGTTGGCGCGTTCTGCAGCAGCTAATGCCTCTTGAGCTAATTTTAAAGTTTCGTCCATGGTTTTTCAGATATTACTTACTAAGAATTAATGGCATCACTACCAGAATTACCCGTTCGGATATTTATGGTTTGTTCCAATGCACTGACATAAATAAGTCCGTCACCCTTTTCCCCAGTTTTTGCAGCAGTTTCAATAGCATGTATAGCTGCTTGTACAAAATCCTCGCTGACTATTATTTCCAACTTTATTCGTGCGATATACCCCACATCGTATACAGTACCCCTGTAGGACCTACTCTCCCCTTTTTGATGACCATATCCCTTTACTTCATAAAAGGTTAAAAAATGAATATCATCCTTAGCCAAAGCTTCAACCACTTCCTCGAATTTTGATGCTCGGACTATTGCTTCTATTTTTTTCATAGCTGAATAATTACTTCATCAATTTAAATTTCAACATAACTTAAATCCAATACTTTTATTCATAAAATGTTATGCTTCAATAATATAATTACTGATGAAACATCAATATTTATTATATTATGTACTAAATAAAATGTTATGCCTATCGTTCAATATTTTAAAATTAAGTCCAATCAATTTGCCAAAGAATATTCCTTTTTATATCGGACTTTATAGAAATGTGGGCGAACTTGATTACCTGTAAATCAAATCAACTAACGACCTTAATTTGAATAGATTTAACTATTGCTAATTGATAAGTTCTGGCTTCTAAAAAAACTGAGATTATAATTCGCTCAATAAGATTTGACTGAGAAGGGATAAGAAATGATCATCATTGAATAAAAGAAAGAATCTACCCCCAATCATATATTCACAGCCGTTGTCGCCGATTCCCGTCGGCTACAGTTTTTACGCCACTGATTACTACGCGAAAACTGTTACTGATATTTCTTTTTGAATACATTCACGGAGGCAGATCCATTAAACAAACATTGCCTACGATAATAGTTTCTTCAATTACGAATCTCTAAAAAAGATTGGGGCATGGAGTAGTAGAATACCACTCCAGCCCATATTGTTGTAATTGTAATTCTTGTTCCATTCACTAACCCAAAAGAGTAGCTAGATGTTATAAGAACTTGTTTTATACTAACTTCTTATTTCAGAAGACTTTATACATGATGAAGAATAACTTCAGCTTAAATAGAAAAATAAAAAGAGTCAGCTTTGAAATTTTACAGAGACCATTGTCCCAGTAATGAATTTTATATAGTGTAGCAGCACCTAGATAAAATGCTTTCTCAGCTGAATCTCTTTTTAGAAACTATAATTAATAAACCATTGTCATTCATTGTTCTTCATTAAGAACTATACTTCAAATGTATAAGTGGATTTTAAATAATTCCATATACTTTATATCAAAAATGTGATGGCTTACTAAACTATTTATACCCATAAATCCTTATATTACAACAGTTAAAGCAAAAATGAAATGTTATGCCTATCTCAAAATCAGAGCATATATTTAATTTAATTAAAGCCCTTTCTAAGGCAGAAAAGCGAAATTTTAGGATGTATGCGAAGCGTATACAAAGCTCTGAGCAACTTTTATTCTTGCGTTTATTTGACTTGATAGACAAACAAAAGCAATTCAATGAAGATGAAATCATCAAAACGCTAAGGCTTAAAGACAAAGGTCAATTTTCTAATATTAAAAGGCATCTATACGCTCAAATTATCGCGAGCTTAAGGATACTTTTCAAAGAAAAAGGAGCCAACTTCAAGGTCCGAGAATATGTAGACTATGCCTACATCTTATATGGTAAAGGGTTATACCTTCAAGCGCTCAAAATCCTAAATAAGGCCAAAGATCTAGCTATTAAACACCACTTGATTTATATGCAATTAACCATTATTGAATTTGAGAAGAAAATTCAAACTAGGCATATTACCAGAAGTGGACCTAACCATGCTTCTACCCTAATCCAGGAAAGCGAGCGGATTCAAAAGCAAGCTAATCACTTAGTCGAATTAAGTAATCTAAGAGTTGAAATGCATACCAAATACTTAAGCAATGGTCATGCTAAAAGTAAAGAAGAAGCGCAAGCAATAAGAGCATATTACCATGAGAAAATTGACCCTATGGACCTAGAAAATCTTGGGCTCATGGAACAGATTTTCTATGTACAATCTAGAGTATGGTATAATTATATTTTAATGGACTTTGAGTCTTGTATGAAGTATGCAGTAGAATGGGTGGAATTACTTAATAATCACCCCAACATGCTCCTAAGAGATACAGACCTATACATGAGGGGGTACCATTATATTTTAACTGCAGCTAATCATATCAAAAATTACAAAGTCCACGAAACCTATTTAGAAGCTTTTGAAGATTTCCGATATGGGAATTACAAAAAATTCAATGCGAATTCACAAATCCTGTCCTTCCTTTACGTACATACAGGCAGATTACATAGCATAATGCTCAATGGAAATTTTGATGAAGCAGAACCCGTCATCCAAAAATCAGTAGGTAGAATTAAAAAATACAGCTACAAATTAGATGACCATAGGATTATGGTATTCTACTTTAAGTTTGCGTGGATCTATTTAGGTGCAAAGAAAACCGATAAAGCCATTGGCTATTTAAATCGAATCATACATAATGAGCTCAATAACCTTCGAGAAGATATTCAAAACTATGCTCGAATTCTTATGCTCATCTGCCACTATGAATCTGGCAATGTAGACATCCTGCAATACCTAATCAACACCTACAACAGTTACTTCCAACGAAAAAAAGAAATCAACACCTTCCTAAAGCTATCCATGGACATGTTCTCTGAAATTAAATCAAAAGGAAGCGCGTATCATATTGATATTATAAAGGAATACTACAGCCATTTCAAAGCTATAGAATCGGATCCCTACGAACGCCGTGCACTAGACTATGTCGATGTATTATCGTGGTTGGAAAGTAAAATCCAAAACAAGAGTTTACAAACACTAATCAAAGAGAAAAAAGCAGCCCAATATCAAAAAGGCTAATAACCCTATTTAATTACATTAAATTTACCTGTATAGAAGGAATTGCCCACTCCACGAAT
>CAJXMP010000131.1 GCA_913056515.1 uncultured Lewinella sp. | reverse complement strand
TTGTGATAGTTTCGCGCTCAACGTTGTAAATTAAGCTAACGACGTTTTTGAACAACCCAGAACTTGAGAGAGGAGGTTGGAAAAACCAGAAAAATGATAAGGTTTTTAAGTGAAAAGGGATTCGAAGTTCCGGGGTTGTCTCTCGTTAAAACCAAAAGTATAATAGGTAGCAATCTTATTAAAAATGAAAAAACTGCCTAATATTGTTAAACTAAATAAGTGGCTCAAGTATAATTGCTGTAACAATCAAAGGAACCGGCGGTTGAAAAAATTTGATTAGTGGATCAAATAGTTTATCTAAAATGAATTATGAAAACTCAATTTTTCTAAAAGGCCCTGCTCATAAAAAGTATGAAGTTGCTGCTCTGCTCTGGCTAAACTTACACCTGTTAAAACACATACCTCTTTTGTAGACAGATTACCCAACAAATCCAATAATTCTAAAATAGATAAAGCTATTGGTCTTTTTTCAATAGAGGAATCCAAGCTCAATACCATAGATTCCAAACATTCATAATCTAAATTGGCCTCTAATTTCAAATACCTTCCAGCTTGATCACACATAATAACTGAAGGCAGCCATTTGACCTCAAAAGATTCTGATATAGTCAATTCAGTTTTTAATTGATCGGAGGCATGCCATTTGTAATCATGTAAAAACTGCTTGACATCTAAGCCAGATGTTCTAACTTTCTGGATAAGTACCTCTAGCATGGAGATGTTTTCATTAAAAACAAAAACCCCTTCACTCAGTGCTCTCAATAAGCGCAATCCCTTAATTGGGCTTTGTTTAAATCCACAAATAACCGCTTTGTTGGCAGGATAAGAAGACCTAACAGGATTGGAATTCCATAAGGCACCATCAATAGGAGCATTATTTTTCAATCCTACTTCTTGCCAATGCCCAAATACATCAGCTGGTAGTTTAATCCCACCACGATCAAAGTCATTCCAAGAGGGCAATAGACCACCCATTAAAACGCTCCAATTTATGGCATGACCATATTCTAGCAACAACTTCAACAATTCCCCATTATAACTCCAGGCTGTTGAACATATTGGATCTGTAATCAAAATAAACTGAACAGAACAATCCGATTGCTCCAACTTTTCATTAAAAGGAAAAATTGTAATAGGCGTATCACTAGATTGGCATACGGACAATTGGTTTATTTGAGAGCAATCTGAGGACATATAGCAATATTAAGCAATAAATATATTAAAAATATTAATTTATAAGCTGTTATTATTGGTACATTTTCTTTAATTATTTTATGATTAACTAAATAAATAAATTTTTGAATAGTAATTGTACATTGTATAATCTTTAATACTCAATTACAACACTATGAAAAAATTTATTTTACTCCTTTTAATTGGTTTTTCATTTGTATTTAATAATGAAATCCAAGCTCAATCATTCAGCAATGCTGTAGGATTACGTTTAGGTTATCCTGTTTCTGTATCTTATAAGCAGTTCATCTCTGAGACGGGTGCTTTTGAAGTTTATGCAGGGACTAGAGGCTATTTTGATTACAGGTGGATGAATATTTCAGCAGCTTACCAAAAGCATGCTCCTCTTGATGATATTGTACCAGGATTAGAATGGTATTGGGGAGTAGGTGCTTCGGCATTCCTTTATTCTTTTGACAATACCTTTGTGGGTGAAGCTAACAACTTGGGTCTTGGAGCACAAGGATACCTTGGAGTACAATACAACTTCGAGGATATGCCAGTCAATGTGACTGTAGATTGGGTTCCTACCTTTTTCTTCTCTGGCTATATTTCTGGAGCAGGATTTGGCTATGGATCTTTAGCAGTAAGATACATTTTGAACTAAATAAAAAAGGGGTCTTCCAATAGAAGGCCCCTTTTTTTTATGTATGGCTTAAGCATTAGCCAATTTAGCATTCTTAGCGCGCTTACGCTCATGCTCCTTCAATAAAGTCTTTCTTAAACGAATAGATTCAGGTGTCACCTCTACATATTCATCCTCTTGAATGTATTCTAAAGCCTCTTCCAGAGTAAATACAATAGGAGGTGCCATCTTCAACTTATCATCCGCACCAGCAGAGCGCATATTAGTCAATTTCTTAGTCTTAGTTAGGTTGATCACCAAGTCACCTTGTCTAGAATTTTCTCCTACAACCTGACCTTCATAAATCTCCTGATTCGGGTGAATAAAGAACTTACCTCTATCTTGAAGATTGTTGATAGAATAAGGAATTGCTTTCCCTTGTTCCATAGAAATCAAAGAACCATTGATACGACCTGGAATTTCTCCTTTATAAGGTTGAAATTCTTTGAAGCGGTGGGTCATAATGGCCTCACCTGCAGATATAGTCAATAATTGATTACGCATGCCTATGATACCTCTAGACGGAATTTCGAATACCATCTTGGTACGTCCTGCCTTAGGCTCCATGGACAAAAGTATTCCTTTTACTCTTGTAACCATCTCAACTGCTTTACCTGCAATATCCTCTGGCATATCAATATTCAACTCCTCTACTGGCTCATGCACTACCCCATCAATTTGCTTCATGATAACCTGTGGTTGTCCAATCTGTAATTCATAACCCTCTCTACGCATGGTTTCTATCAATACAGCTAAGTGTAAGACCCCACGACCGTATACTTTAAAAGAATCACCTTTATCCGTAGGTTCAACACGTAAAGCTAGATTACGCTCTAGTTCCGCATCCAAACGGTCTTTAATATGTCTAGAAGTCACATACTTTCCCTCCAGTCCAAAAAATGGTGAATCATTAATAGTAAAGGTCATACTCATAGTAGGCTCATCAATCGTGATGGCTGGTAATGCCTCTGGCACTTCTAGATCTGCTATGGTATCACCAATATCAAATCCCTCAATTCCTGTAATCGCACAAATATCCCCTGCATGAATAACATCCACCTCTTTCTTGCCTAAGCCTTCAAAAGCATACAAGCCTTTAACCTGTGATTTCACAATAGAACCATCGCGCTTGACTAAACTTACTCGAGTGCCTGGTTTAAGGGTTCCTCTATTTAAACGACCTACTGCAATTCGTCCCGTATATTTCGAATAATCTAAGGAAGTAATTTGCAACTGCAAGGTACCCTCCTCCACTTTAGGTTCTGGCACATACTCTAGAATCATATCCAATAAATAATGGATATTGTCTGTAGGAGTTGTCCAATCTTCAGCCATCCAACCATGCTTGGCTGAACCATAAGCTGTTGGAAACTCTAATTGCTCTTCATCTGCATCAAGTGCAAACATCAAATCGAAAACCTTCTCATGTACTTCCTCTGGTGTACAATTTTCTTTATCCACCTTATTAATGACTACAATAGGCTTTAAACCAATCTCTAAAGCCTTCTGAAGCACGAAGCGGGTTTGAGGCATTGGACCTTCAAAGGCATCAACCAAAAGAATTACGCCATCAGCCATATTCAATACACGTTCTACTTCTCCTCCGAAGTCACTGTGCCCAGGGGTATCAATAATATTGATCTTGGTCCCTTTGTAATTGATAGACACATTTTTAGAAAGAATAGTAATACCACGTTCTCTTTCTAAATCATTAGAATCCATGATTAATTCACCAGGATTCTCATGATCCTTAAACAAAGAACCAGCATGTAGCATGTTATCCACTAAGGTTGTTTTCCCGTGATCAACGTGAGCTATTATGGCTATATTCCTCAATCCACTCATTTATAAAGTTTTACGGATAAATGAAAATTTCCAAACTATGGTTTGGAAAATCGAGGCAAAGGTAATCAATATTGACTCCCGAACAAACACTTTTGAAAAAGGTAAGATGGATTTAATATATAACAAAAGGCATATGCCCTTTACATATGCCTTTAAAAAAACTAAATCTACTAACTAATCTATTTCACTATGAAATTACTTGAAAGCTATTTACAAACTGTTTCTTATATGTTTTGTCATTGACCACATCTAGTATCAGAGTCAATTTTTGAAAATGCAAAGCTAATTTTCTAAACAATTCATTTTTGGTACCTGCCCTTTCCTCTAGAACAGATGCAGATAAAAAAGCGCCAACTGCTTCTTCCTGCTCTAATCGATCTCTAGTTATATCAACGATTTGATCTCCTTGGGATAGGTTTAAATAATCCATCGCTAAACCAGAGTATATATTTGATGTCCTCATCTTCTTATGCACTTGTTTCATTGGTAATAACTCCGATTTTATGGATTAGTTGCTTGAAAACATTTAATTTTTGTTAATAAAATCCTAATTGTTGTTAAACAAAAAAAGCCAGTCATAAAAATGACTGGCGGATACTAATAGCAAGTTATGATGGCTTAGTTAAGTAATTAACCAAGCGGCACATAAATACAGGCATTGCCTGTAATTCTTAATCTACATTATCATGTAGAAAAGTGTTTGAACGTCTTGGCTGTGGTTCATCTTCACTGATGGTCCACTGAGACAATTCATCACTATTGTTATCGATTATATCGTCCAATACCACCTCCCGGCGCAAGTAGGCTGGTTCATTCTCCAGCTTTGCGATGGAATTAGGATTGGTGAGTTTGACACGATTTTCCATCAAACGAGCTCTACGCTGACGTTCATTAATTTCGTGCTTCATCTGTGCAGTCATTAATTTCTCGCGTTCCTCGCCTGGTAAATAAGGTTCGTCGTAACTATATCCAGGATTAGTATTGCGAATAGGAATATCCTTAAACTCAAATGTTTTAGGTAATTCATCTTCTTCAACCTCTGGAATTTCATTGGTAATGGAAGGTTCTTGATCAGATATACCCGAGGTAATATCATCTAAGCCCATAGAGCGCTCTCCAACAACGGATTGATTTTGATCATCATCCAATGCCACTACTACTTTCCCAATAGTTTCATCATTAGAAATGGTACGATTACGCTCAAAGCCAGTTGCAATAACTGTTACATTGATCTTTTCACCGAGTTCTTCATCGAAGCAATTACCCCAGATCAAATCAGTTCCATATCCAGCCTCTTCCTGTACAAATTCAGTGATTTGGAATATTTCATCCATAGTCACCTCTTTTGAACCTGAAGTAATATTTAGTAGTATATGCTTTGCACCTCGGATATTATTATCCTCTAATAATGGAGAGTTCAATGCCTGGTCAACTGCTTTTTTAGCACGACCTTCCCCTTCTGCGCTGGCAGTACCCATAATAGCTACACCAGAATTACGCATAACGGTATTTACATCTTCAAAATCCACGTTTACATAACCTGCAACGGTAATGATCTCCGCAATACCTTTTGCTGCAGTGGTTAAGATATCATCTGCTTGAGAGAAGGCTTGCGACAAGGATAGATTTCCGTGTATTTGTTTTAATTTATCGTTAGATATCACAATGAGTGTATCCACGTATTTTTTCAATTCTTCTAGACCTGAATGTCCTTGAGTCGATCGTCTTCTTCCTTCAAAAGTAAAAGGTAAGGTAACGATACCCACTGTGAGGATATCCAATTCTTGGGCAGCTTTAGCAATGATAGGTGCTGCTCCTGTACCTGTACCACCACCCATTCCGGCAGTGATGAATAACATTTTACAACCATTAGAAAGGTATTCTTTCACCTCTTCAATACTCTCTTCACACGCTAACTTTCCAATATTTGGTTTTGAACCTGCACCTCGTCCTTCTGTTAAAGTTGGTCCGAGTTGAATACAAGTTGGAATTTCACTGTCCTCCATGGCTTGAGAGTCCGTATTACAGATGGCAAAGTCTACGCCCTTAATACCTTGGTTAAACATGTGATGAACTGCGTTGGATCCTCCACCGCCTACACCGATCACCTTGATGATCGAAGAATCGTCTGATTCATTAATTAGACTAAAATTCATAACTGCTATTTTTTTGGCCCAATATTTGTAATGGGATTATTTAATATTTTAAAAATCTGCGTCTGGTTCTGCTTCGAACCATTCTCTGGTTTTCTTAAAAATTTGTTCGTACCATGGTCCTCCGGCCAAGGTCTTTTCTATTTGTAATTCTTCTTCATTTTCTGCTGTATCAGTAGATTCGTCTCGGATTACTCTCACTTTTCCAGACTCCACATCCAGAATGCCTTTCATCAACAATCCTACACTTGTAGCATAGATTGGAGAGCCAAGATCTTCTGAATAACCGTGGGCTAGATGTTCAATAGGAATCCCTATACGTGTACTCATACCAGTATGGAAAGCTGCAAGCTTGTCAATATGCTTTAATAAAGCTCCACCACCAGTGATTACTATACCACCAATGAGCTTACGCTCAAAACCAGAGCGTCTAACTTCCCAAAGTACATAGTCAAAGATTTCTTCAACTCTAGCCTGAATGATTCGAGCTAGATTACGCTCAGAAATCTCTTTCGGTTGGTGTCCCTTTAATCCAGGGATAGTTATGATTCGATTTTCATAAACTTCATCTATTAAGGCTGCCCCAAATTTCAGCTTTAGCTTCTCAGCTTGTGCCGCCATCACACTACAACCTTCTTTGATATCAGCCGTGATTACATTGCCACCAAATGGAATGACAGCAGTATGTCTGATAATACCGTCTTGGAAAATAGTAATATCCGTAGTTCCCCCACCGATATCCACTAATGCTACACCAGCTTCTTTTTCTTCCTCACTCAATACAGCTACTGCAGAAGCAATGGGCTCTAAGGTAATGTTTGCTACCTTGAGATCAGCACGCTCTACACATCTAGAAATATTACTAGACGCTGAAATCTGACCTGTGATGATATGGAAATTAGCTTCCAAACGAACACCGGACATACCTACTGGATCTACAATTCCTTGCTCGGTATCCACCGTAAATTCTTGTGGAATCACATGGATAATCTTATCTCCAGGTGGTAAAACCAACTTGTGCATATCGCGAATTAGTTTCTCGATGTCACGTTTACCAATCTCGGTTTGATTAGATTCTCTAGTTAAAATACCTCGGTGTTGCAAACTTTTGATGTGCTGTCCTGCAATACCTACATGTACTTGCTTGAAGGTATCACCAGCCATTTCTTCAGCTCGCTTAACAGCTTCAGAGATTGCGTTGACTGTTTTCTCTATATTAGATACAACACCACGCAATACGCCTTCACTTTTTACCTTTCCGAAGCCAACTACTTCTAATTTGCCGAAGTCATTTTTATATCCGGCTACAGCACACACTTTGGTGGTGCCAATATCGACAGCTACGACTAAATCTTTTTTGCCATCTTCTTTCATAACTGTAATGGTTTAGTGGTCAATTCTTCTACAGATTTAATGAATAAATCCGTGTCCGTTTCCCTGGTTAATTTTGATTCTATCTTTTTTCACATACGACCTGCTTATCAAATCGTACATCAATAATTTTATACTTTTTATACCCTTCGGCGCCAAGCACTTCTTGGTAAAACTTTTTTAATCGCTCTAGCTTACCCTCGGCATCATCCATTCCTCCAAACTTTATTTTTTGTCTTCCTAGCTTAGGAATCAAAACAAATTCTTTACCCTGTACATCAACCTGCTCAATCAAACTATTGAAAAATGGATCTGCATGAATCAATTGTCCAAATGCAAAAACATCTTGCAATAAGGCAGGACCTGCTTCCTTGAAATCAGGTACATGAGGAGGTATATTTCCTGTGAAAACAACTAAGCGTTCTGTGATATGATTGGACAATGGAATCCGTACACCCTCTACATCCATATAATAATTCAATCCATTATGATGAGATTAGATTTGCGCTGACTTCTTTTGCCACTTCTATGAGTTAATTTTTCCAAAAAAAGTCCCATGTAGTCAGCAGAATTTCTGTCAGGCGTTGTCACAAGTTGGGTGTTAAACCTTGGGCATGCCTGAACTCGTATTCCTTG
>CAJXMP010000130.1 GCA_913056515.1 uncultured Lewinella sp. | reverse complement strand
TGGGGGTGGAATACATCACCATTGCACGGATCAAAAATATCGTTACAACTTGTCACTCCTCTTATCCAAATCAAAGCCATCAACTGAGTAGCAATAATTGCCCTTGTGGCTAAGCCTAATCCGTATTTTCTTTGCCTATCCATTGTAGAAACTTGTAAGCAAGGCCTGATGCTTATTGGCGTGTTTGTTAATTTTGTACGTTTTATCATTTCTTAAAATTTATTAGGATTTATGGTTTAGAAGATTGATATTTGACCAATGATGTGGCCATCACAGATGAAATTGTGGCTGCTGAGAATATGACCGATATCCACCTCTACTCGAACAAGACCTTTGAGCCTGAAGTAAATGGTAGTGCACAATCAGTGAATTTCATGGCCGTTGTTGGCTTATTCATCATGATTATAGCGTGGGTAAATTATGTAAATCTTTCTATTGTCATTCTAATTCAAAAACTGCAACTAAAAAAGAATTAGATAGAGAAGTAAACTGTTTTAAAAAATTTCAAAGTAAATTAAATCAATCAAAAATAATAATTTACATTAGTTCATTTAGTGTTTTAGATAAAACTCTTAAAGACGATAAATACGTAAAAAATAAATTAATTATAGAAATTAAATCAGTTGAGTCATTAATATGAAAGAAAGAGTATAACTGTAGATTATTCTCATAATCATCGGAAGTTCTAAAATTACAAGCGCTCAATAATAAAACGAAGATTAAACTAATCCCACTGATAATACACTTCATAATCTTGATTGTAAACTTTAGGAACTGACTGGTTTCCTTTAACGAAACAACCAGTTGCTGGCTCGAAATAGAATTCTTGATTTAAATCATATATCGGTCTATTGACTTTTCTAATGATTTTCTTGCCTGCCAATCGAGCATTCGCCTTGGATGTAAAATGGCGCAAGCAAACAGCCGTACAAACTGTTCCTGGCTATGTGATTCAAATATTGCGGGTACAATTGGTATGCGTTTACTTCTTTGCCGGTCTGGCCAAACTAAACGCAGATTGGTTGGTTCATCATATGCCTTTAGCTGTTTGGTTACCTAGTAAAGCAGACCTGCCTATTATTGGTAATTGGTTGGCTTTACCACTTGCAGCTAAATTATTCTCCTATGGAGGTGCCCTGTATGATTTAAGTATTGGTTTTTTATTGTGGAATAAAAAAACTCGGCCTTTTGCTTATCTGGCGGTCTTGATTTTCCATACTATGGTGGGATTACTCTTTAATATTGGCCTGTTTCCATGGATTATGATCCTGTGTACTTTGATATTCTTTAGTCCAAGCTGGCATGAAAGCAAACTGAAAAAAGTAGGATATATTCCTGTAGGTCATCACTGGAGTCCCAGGCTTCCTAGATTAACTCAATGGGCAGTTGTTGGATTTATAGCGATTCAACTGGTATTGCCGCTTCGACATATCATTTATCCGGGTAATTTGCTATGGCATGAACAAGGCTATCGATTTGGTTGGCGCGTGATGTTGGTGGAGAAATCAGGTCAGGCCGTATTTACAGTATATGATCAGCAAGGCGTATTGCTGGGAGAAGTGGATAATCAGGCCTATTTAAGTCCATATCAAGAAAAACAGATGGCTATTCAGCCTGATTTGATTTTACAATACGCCCATTTTTTAAAGGATACCTTAGCTTCCCAATATCAGTTGGGGGATCTTCAAATTAAATGTAATAGTCAAGTGGCATTGAATGGCCGATCAGCTCAAGCCTTAATCGACGACTCGGTGGATCTGACTCAAGAAGAGGAGGGGTGGTCTAATAAAAGCTGGGTCTTACCCTTAAAAGAAACAAGCCATGATTAAGCGCATAGTTAATATTGGCTTTTGGTTGGCTTGGTCGGGTACTCTATTCGGTCAATCACTTGAACTACAATTTGTAGAATCCTCCTCCAATATGCCTATTCAAGCGGCTGTATGGATAGACAATCAAAGTGTTTATCTGGAATCTGATGTAGATGGGAAAATGCAGGTAGACTTGCAAGAGCTAGATACCTTATGGGTGACCACTTTTGCGGAAGGTTATGCCAGTAGGAAATTAATGCTTACCCTAGATACGCCAACACCTTTTATTATCTCGTTGAATCCGTTACAATTGACCCTAGATGATTACGTGGTGCAAGGTCAGGATGAGCAATTGTTGGTGGATAAACTCAGCAATGTAAGAGGAATGGGGATTTATGCTGGGAAAAAGACGGAATTGTTGTTATTCAAGAACTTCAAAGGTAATCAAGCGACTAATAATGCTAGAGAAATGTTTGCCTCTGTGCCGGGCTTGAATATATGGGAAAATGATGCTTCTGGATTACAGTTAAATATAGGGGCAAGAGGATTAGATCCTAATCGAACCG
Source organism: uncultured Lewinella sp. (assembly GCA_913056515.1). Classification (GTDB taxonomy): domain Bacteria; phylum Bacteroidota; class Bacteroidia; order Chitinophagales; family Saprospiraceae; genus AM-2324. The sequence continues at coordinate 5,636 of CAJXMP010000130.1, read as the reverse complement.
CCCATTTTAATACCCGTCAAAATGGCTATGATATTTCTGCGGATGCCTTAGGGTATCCGGAGTCTTATTACACTCCACCCGTTCAAGCTTTATCGCAGATTGAGTTGGTGCGTGGAGCAGCATCCCTACAATTTGGACCTCAATTTGGTGGTATGCTTAATTTCGTGCTCAAAGAAGAAACCCAAAAGCCCTTTTCTTTTGAAAGTATCCAAAGTGTGAGCTCCAATGCTCAATTTTCTACTTATAATGCCATTGGTGGTAAAAAAGGATCTTGGACCTATTATGGCTATGGTTTTTACAAGCGTGGAGACGGTTATCGACCCAACGCTAGCTTTGAGCAAGTCAATGCTTATGGCAAATTGGCCTATTCAAAAGGTAGGTCTAAACTTAGTGTGGAGCATACTTTTATGAATTACCTAGCGCAATTGCCCGGAGGACTGGTAGATTTTGAATTTGATCAAGACCCCTTTGCTTCCAAGCGATTCCGCAATTGGTTTAACGTCAATTGGAATCTCAGTGCTATTCGGGTAGATCATGCCTTTTCTGCTAGCAGTCGAATGCAGTTTAGAGGTTTTATGTTGAATGCCCGTCGACAGTCGGTAGGTGAGTTGGGGCCAATTAATAGACCAGATCCTGGACAAGAGCGCGATTTAATCAAAGGATTTTATCATAATCTAGGGGCAGAATTTAGGTATTTGAAGCAATACCAATTCAAAGGATCATTGAATACTTTTTTGGTAGGCGCAAGAGCCTATCAAGGTAATACTCAAAATCAACAAGGCTTTGCTGCCGCTGACTCCACGGCATCCTTTGTTTTCTTGAATCCGACAGAACCACAGATTTCGGACTATAACTTCCCTGGAAGTAATCAAGCTGTATTTGCAGAGCACATTTTTAATTTTAGTGATCGCTTCTTCATCAGTCCTGGTATGCGGTTGGAACATCTAGTGACGCGTTCAGCAGGCTATTATTACTATAGAGTTTTTGCTGGGAATCAATTATTGATCGAAGAGCAGGTACAGGTGGATATGGAGCGGCCTAGGTTATTTCCTTTATTTGGACTTGGACTAGCATACAAATTGGGTGAAGATAAAAGACAAGAGATCTATGCCAATGGATCTCAGAACTTTCGCTCTATCAATTTCTCGGATATTAGTGTGAGTAATCCGAATCTAATAGTAGATCAAGACCTGTCTGATGAGCAGGGGTATAATCTGGAACTGGGGTATAGAGGAAAACACCCTAATGGTCGATACCGCTTTGATGCAAACGTGTTTTTCCTATCCTATCAAAATCGAATAGGGCTCAGTACCTTGGTTAATCCAGATTTGACCATTAGTACCTACCGAACCAATATTGGAGATGCTAGGGTAGTCGGTTTAGAATCTTTCCAACAATATAATTTCAAACCTATTCAGCTTGGGAAAGAAACATTCAAGTGGCTTGTATTTGCTAATTGTTCCTACCAACAAGGTACTTACGTCAAGGCTAGTCCAGATATTGAAGGGAATCAGCTAGAAAAAATCCCACCATTTTCCCTACGAACGGGTATTAACTTACAATGGGGAAATTGGGGTATGAACTTCCTCTATTCTTATATAGCTGAACAATTCACAGATGCCACCAATGCTATTTTTGTTGCTGATGCAACCCGTGGGATTATCCCTGCCTATCAAGTAGGGGATTGCTCTTTGAGCTGGAAAAAAGATAAGCTAGGATGCACACTGGGTGTGAACAACATTTGGAATGAAATCTACTTCACACAACGAGCGGTATCCTATCCAGGGCCTGGTATTATGACCGCCGCTCCAAGAATTTTACATGTTTCTTTTAGCCTAAAACTTTAATTGGTTTTGAGCTTTTATTATAAATAAAGCTACCTCTTGAATCTCATTTTGAAAAAAATGGAGGACAATGGTGAACTGAAAATTATAGGCGGATTGTACAACATGACTACTGGAGCTGTAACTTTTATTGAGGATTAAGCTAAAAATCAGTATATTGGAAGGGAAGCAACTGATCAAGAGGTAGCAAGGAGTATACTTAAATCTCAGCTATGAAAATTTCTTTTCCAAAAGCAACCCTAAAAGCGGCCATTTCTTCTTCTGCTACGAGCCTAGAACAAATGGCCACTTTTAATTTACCTGCCTACTCCGGTCCCTGGGATAGAGCAGCCATTAATCATTTCTTAAGAAGAACGACCTTAGGACATACTTATGCCGATGTGACGAGTCTTTTAGACCTGAGTCATGCGGATGCTGTGGATCTGGTTTTAACCGATCCGGGTATGCCTAGTTTGCCCATTAATTACGATGAAGAAAATGATCCCAACGTACCCATTGGAGAAACTTGGGTAGAAACCCCATTGGCTTCAGGTGTAAACGGTGGTTATCGTAGACGTTCGATGCAGTCTTGGATCATGAGGCAGGCCATGGAGTCTGGTTTGAATGTCAAGGAGCGTATGGTTATTTTTTGGCATAACCATTTCGTTACGGCTTCTATTGCGGATCGAAGATTTACCTGGGAGTACATGAAGACGATACATCAGCATGGACTAGGTAATTTTAAAGCCTTTGTTGATGCTATCACCATAGATCCTTCCATGTTGCGTTATTTGAATGGTAATCAAAACACCAAGAATGCGCCAAACGAGAACTATGCGAGGGAATTATTGGAGTTATTTACCATTGGTAAAGGACCTTTAGCAGGACCAGGCGATTATACCAATTATACTGAAGATGATATTGTAGCCATTGCACGTGTATTGACGGGCTGGCGTGATCGAGGGCATAATTCTTCTACTCTTCCAGTTTATATTGAGTTTAGACCGGATCAACACGATACAGATACTAAACAACTCTCTCACCGCTTCGATAATCAAGTGATTGAGAATGCAGATGAGAATGAGTACAAAGTGCTATTGGATATTATCTTTTCAAAAGATGAGGTAGCGCGTTATATGTGCAGAAAATTCTACCGTTATTTTGTTTCGGATCAAATTGATGAGACTATAGAATCCAATGTGATTGAGCCTTTAGCTCAGATCATGATTACGAATAACTATGAAATTGCTCCAACCTTGGAGGCTTTATTCTTGAGTGATGCCTTTATGAAGGAAGACGTTAGAGGGGTTTTGATTAAGAATCCTATGGAGTTCTTGATGAGTACCATTAAGAGTACTGGAGTCAATTTTGATCAAAATAATATGCAGACCTATCACACCATTCATTACTCTGTTTTCTTTAGACTCAGAGATATGCAAATGGAAATATACAACCATGATAGTGTAGCGGGATGGCAAGCGTATTATCAAGCACCAGGGTTTTCTAGATTGTGGTTGAGTGCTGTAACTATGCCACAAAGGCAATATGTTACAGATCGATTCACACGATATCAATATAATAATTCAGGAATAGGGTATAGGATTTATCCATTGGATGTGATTGAGAATCTACCCAATCCATATGATCCCAATGTGATGATCACCGATCTGGCTGAATTGTTTTATCCGAATGAAATTACAGAGAATCAAGTGAACTTCTTGAAGTCAATCTTGATTCCTGGACTTCCAGACTTTGAATGGACCACTGAATATGCAGATTATCTGGCCGATCCAGATAATGTCAATCTGAAAAATGCAGTGGAGGACAAGCTTAGGGATTTATTCCAGGCTATGATGAGTCTTTCTGAATTCTATTTATTCTAATCCATCAAAGTACCAGTCATGAAAAGAAGAAAGTTTATAAAAAATTCAGCGATTTCATTCTTAGGGCTTCCAGTTGCTTTGAATGGAATGAATATATCACCTATACGCCAATCGGCTTTATTGGATGCCTTGAATCCTGAATCCGATCGCGTTTTGGTATTGATACAAATGATCGGTGGAAACGACGGTTTGAATATGCTCGTGCCACTGGATCAATATGATAATCTATACAACGCTAGGCCGAATGTAATTCTGCCGCAAAGTAGTTTAGAAAATACCGGATTTAATTTGGCTTTTCACCCATCTATGATGGATATGCGCAGCATGTTTGATGATGCTAAGCTTAAGATTGTTCAAAATGTGGGTTATCCGGATCAAAATAGATCACACTTCCGATCTACCGATATTTGGACATCCGCTTCGCCAGCGAATGAGGATTGGCCAACAGGTTGGTTAGGTAGGCAATTAACAGATGATCACCCGACTTTCCCTAATGATTATCCAAGTGAAGATTTTCCAGATCCATTAGCTATAGCAATTGGTTCTAGAGTCTCTATGACTTGTCAAGGAGCAGTGGGTAATTTCTCCCTGGCCATGACTAATCCATTTGGCTTAGGTCAATTGGCATCTGGTGGAGATGATTTTATTCCAGATGGCTGGTATGGTGATCAATTGGAGTATGTTCGCTTGACTGTGGAACAAACGAATGCATATTCTGAGCGCATTACTCTGAAAGCGATTCTTGATCAGTATACGACTTCTTATCCCGTTACGACCTTTGAGATACAATTAAAGCTCATTGCTTTGATGTTGAGGAGGCATGGTGCTGTATGAGGTAGATAGCACTGCTTGTTTGGAGTTGTGTAGGCGGATTTTGTTCTCATTATTTGAGAGGATTTTTTTCGGTGGCGATGAGAGGGATCGGGAGGAGACAGACCGGAGGAGACGACCGGAGAACGGAGAAAAGAAGGGAGTTTTTAGTTTTTTCAGTTTTTGTTGCCTACCAAACATCTATGATGTACTATCACTTCCAACTGGTATCATATCTAACTGCCAAATCATTAATGTCTCTCGAGAGACAAAGGTTGTGGAATATCTTTCATATGAATACTATATTATATTTAATCTTTACATTTGTCAAGAAAGCATTGATACGTGTTCTTGAACGAATAAAAAATGGTCGAAGAAGGACCTCTTGTATGATATAATCTCCTATCGTGACCGCCATGTCAACATCAATCTCTTTTAGAAATTCTTGTTCGGATGGCACTCAGTTATGTAGCTTGACACGAACATACTCCGTGCATGCATCCCCAGTAGTAATGCTTGTTGCATCCGCTTCTCCATTTCATTTCCATCGTTAGCACCAGTAGCAGCAAGGAAAGCATCTAGTTCTGGAATATGTAAATCATCATCTAGTGCATTCTTCTCTTGCTCTGTTTTGCCACTGTTCTTCGAAGCTGATAGACTTGGCTGAAGCAATACTTTCAGACAATTGGTGGCCCAAGATACAGCCCGATCCTCAAATCCAACCTTTTCTGATGATGATTGGATCTTATTTTCATCTTCTGCAACCTTTCGTTTCTTGCCTGCTCTCTTCTTCGTCCTCTCCATCTGTGAGATCTGCTCTTTGTTATGAAGTTGCATTTTTCTCTCCTCATCCCTTCGTTTAGTAATTCGAACAAAGTAAGGCTCCGCAAATTCCACTATCACAGCAATGAGCAGTTGTGTCATTTTGTCACTTGTTGAATAGCTAATATCCCGTCTTTTGTAAGTCTGACTCGAAAGTCGTGGAGAGTAGTGCTCTATCAATACTCGATTGACTAGATTTGGAATCATGCAGAGCGTTTCGTCTTCTGTATCAACCCCCGATTTCACGTGATGTTGTTCTGTTGATGATGATGATGTTGTTGTAGTGGACGTCGCCTCA
>CAJXMP010000129.1 GCA_913056515.1 uncultured Lewinella sp. | reverse complement strand
AGTACTCATCGACATAGGACCATAAAAATGGAACACGCACATAAGCCCCCAAGAAGTAACAACCCTGCCAAGTATCTTCGGCATCTGTACTCGGTGCTTGAGCGGCATTTTGCTTCACCAAAATCTGATACAATAATTCATTTACCTCATAATCCGTATCCTTAGCTAAGAAATTGGGTAAGCTTACCCCTGCATCATCCTTCCAGTAGGTAGCCATGTATCGATTCTCGTAGTAGGAATTCAAACCTTCATCCATCCAGGCATGCATCCGTTCATTGGATCCCAAAATCCCATAGAACCAGTTGTGCCCCACCTCATGGGTAATCACTCGATCCAAACTCTTCGCATTACCAGAAAGACCAATCACAGTAATCATAGGATACTCCATACCTGCACCTGCACTTAAAGCAGATTGTACCGCTGTGGCATGTGGCCAAGGATACTCGCCAACCTTGTCGGAATAAAACTTCACCGAACGATTCACATAAGTAATCGCATCTTTCCACAAGTCTGCCTCCTTTTCTGTAAACATCACATAGGTCTCCACCTCTTTCCCCGAATCCAGCGTGATCACATCACCAACCACGTAGAAAGCCTTATCGGCAAACCATGCAAAGTCATGCACATCCTCTGCGATATAATGAATGGTTTTCATCTCCTCAGCAGATGGAATAGCCACCATTAATCTAACAGTATAAGTACCATTCTTAATATTCGCTTGTACCAGCTCTAGGTGCTCCGCTGTACTCGCCATTTTATCTTTCAAAAAAGCTTTTTCTGACTCCGTTTGCAATTGACCACTAGCACCTACTACATAGTTCTGAGGTAGAGTGATTTTTACATCAAAATCCCCGAACTCCGAATAGAATTCTCCTTGATCGAGGTAAGGCATAGGATGCCAACCATCCCGGTCATATACTGCTGGCTTAGGATACCACTGCGTCATTTGATAGGAATCCCCTACATGACCCAAACGAGAAAAAGAGGCCGGTACATCCAGTACAAAATCGATCTTTAATTCCGTGCGTCCACCTGCTGGAATAGGCTCATCCAAGGTAAGTGTAACAATATCTACTTGTCCATCTAGGGACTCATAGCTCAAAGCCGTTTCACCCTGCGTAAATTGCACATCCAGGAATCCACCCCAATCCTCTGCATCTGCAAAATAGAAATCGGCATTATTGGTATTGACCTTTTGTTGTGCAAAAGCCGTGTTAGCGTTCTGATAGGCATTGGGCCAAAGGTGAAAAATTAGAGTGGATAATTCATCAGGTGAATTATTGATATACTCTATGGTCATTTGGGCTTCCAATACATGTTGTGCATCTATCAAGGTTGCCTCAATGGTGTAATTAACCTCTTGCTGAAAATAATCTTGCTGTGCGTTTAATGACACCGCAGTAAGTAGACAGGCGAACACCGTCGCAAAGGTGATACGAATTAACTGCATTTGGGTTTGTATTTATGTTTTGTAGTATGAATTATCCTTCCATTTTTTCCGCCAGTTCCATCCAGCGGAGTTCTTTCTCCTCTAAGTCCTCCTGAAGCTTATTACTTTCTTCACCCAGCTCAATCAATTTTTGCTGATCCATATTGGGATCTAAAAACAGGCCTTCAATCTCCTTTCTGCGTGCTTCTATGCTCAAAATAGCTTTTTCTAAACGCTTAAATTCCTTTTTTTCTTCTAAAGTCAGGCCTGGAATAGCGGTTTGTTCCGCTTTGGACTTCACCTGCTTGGCTTGGGAAGCCGCTTGTTGTTTCTCTTCTTTAGCCTCCTCTTTCTTGAGTGCTTGGTACTCTCTGTAGTTCCCGTTATAATCCTTGATCTTGCCCTCACCCTCAAAAACAAACAAGTGATCGACAATCTTATCCATGAAATACCGATCGTGCGATACGACCAACACACAGCCTGGGAAATCCATCAAAAACTCCTCGAGCACATTCATGGAAACAATATCCAAGTCATTGGTAGGCTCATCCAGAATCAAGAAGTTTGGATTCTGCATCAGTATAGTCAATAGATACAACCGGCGACGTTCTCCCCCACTCAATTTTGACACATATACTTGCTGTTGTGGAGGCGCAAAGAGAAAGCGATCCAACAACTGAGAAGCCGTCAGTTTTTGTCCCTTGTTCATGGGTATATACTCCGCAATATCCGTTACCACATCAATCACTCGCTTATCCTCGTCTAAGTGCATGCCGTCCTGCGTATAATAACCAAACTTAACGGTACCACCGACTACAATCTTACCTGAATCCGGTCGAATTTCTTGAGTCAAAATCTTCAAAAACGTGGTCTTACCCACTCCATTCTTCCCTACAATGCCGACCCGCTCATTCTTACGGAATTTATATAAAAAGTCTTTCACCAAGACCTTATCGCCGTAGGCCTTACTGATATAGTTAGCCTCTAGAATCTTACTTCCCAGTCGGGCACCCTTGATGTCTATCTGTATCTTATCGCGCTCTACGGTCTTACTCGCCTTCTTCTTGATATCATCAAAAGCATCTACTCTAGACTTCGCTTTGGTGGTTCGAGCTTTGGGCATGCGTCGTATCCACTCCAACTCCTTTTTCATCAACTTCTTCGCCTTATCTGTAACTACCAAATCGTTCTCATAACGAAGCTGCTTCTTTTCCAGGAAATCCGAATAGGAACCGGAATACCGGTAAAAGTCCCCTTGATCGAGTTCAATAATCTGATTACACACCCGCTCCAAGAAGTAGCGGTCGTGTGTTACCATAAACAAGGTCAGATTCGGTGACTGCAAATACTCCTCTAACCACTCAATCATGGACAGGTCCAGGTGGTTGGTAGGCTCGTCGAGGATCAAAAAGTCGGGTTCATCTATCAAGAGTTTAGCCAAGGCAACCCGCTTGCGCTGACCACCAGACAACGTACCCATAGTCCGATCCAAATCGGTGATATTCAACTTGAATAAAATCTCTTTGATCCGAGATTCTATATCCCAAGCCTTGAGGTCATCCATCGCTACTAGAGCTTGTTGCATCCCCTCTGTATCGTCAGGATTCAACATGGCCTCTTCATAAGCACGCACCGCTTTAATCTGCTTATTTTCACTCTCAAACACCGATTGTGTTACGGTCCAATCGTCAAAAAAGTCAGGCTCTTGATTCAAATAGCCTACTCGAATATCCTTCCGTTGAAGGATCTTACACAATTCCCCTTCGCCAGCTTCCTCTCCTGCGATTACCCGCAACAGCGTGGTTTTTCCCGAACCATTCTTTGCCACCAATGCGATCTTATCTCCCTTAGAAATTTGAAGATTCACATTTTGAAAGAGCACCTTCTCACCGAAGGACTTGGTTACATTTTCAAGTGTAAGGTAATTCACTGGCTTGCTTGTTTAAACATATTGAATACGGCGGTAAAATTAAGATGTTCGCGGGCATCTACCAACTAAACAGGGCATTGATAATGGCAGTCAAACAAAAAAAGCTGCTCCGAAATCATCAGAGCAGCTTTTTTGAAGATCCATTGGATTATTTATTCGCATTCAAGCGAATCATATCATCCATGATATTTAAAGCTGCCGAAAGGTGTAGATCTTTTTTCACGCCTTTCACCCACTCGTCATTACGACTGGTTCTACTTTCGCTAGCAGCGATATAAGCTTCATCTTCCTGCAGATTACTCACTGATGTGATCACTTCCGCATCGAATAGACGTCTGAAGGCCTCACTCTTGTCATCCATAGCTTCTACCAATTCGCCATAGCCTTCCATGTCCATAGGATAAGCGGACATATCGGATTGTGTATCTAGGTAATCTGCATATTGCATGATTTCGAGGTAAGCGTCATTATCTTGTACACGCTCTGCGCTATTTTTCACAAGTGTAGAACGGATGCCAGAGATATCCGCAACACTTTGGTTATAATCTACTGCATCAATCTTTGTCCACTCCATCGCATAATCTTGCTCGCGCTCGCCTAACTCCAATTTCTGGAATTGATCTGGTAGTACGATATCAGACTCTACACCTTTCAACTGAGTAGAACCTCCATTGACGCGATAGAATTTCTGAATAGTCACTTTCACCTGACCAAACGGACGCATTTCTACATCTCCAGGAATGCGATCCAAATCCACAAAACGCTGCACAGAACCTTTACCGAAGGTCGAGTTGGATCCAACAATGATCGCTCGATCATAATCCTGCAGGGCTGCTGCTAAGATTTCAGATGCAGATGCGGAGTATTGATTCACCATTACGATGAGGTTTCCGTCCCACTGCACATCTTCATCCGTATCACCCATCACGCGTGCTGCGCTGAAGCGATCTTTTACCTGTACTACTGGACCTTCTTCGAAGAAAAAGCCCGACATACGAACCACATCTCTCAAAGAACCCCCTCCATTATTTCTAAGGTCCAGGATAATACCTTCTACCTGATTGGCTTTCAATTTTTCAATTTCTTTTTCAACATCCTCTGCACAAGAGCGGCCATTGGGATCACCAAAGTCATCGTAGAAACGAGGTAGGCTGATATACCCTACTTTAGCACCTGCTTGCGTATCCATAATCAAGGACTTAGCAAAGCCTTCTTCCAATTCCACTACATCTCTCACTATGGTAATCGTTTTGGTGCTACCGTCTACACTCTTCACAGATAGGGTAACTTCTGTACCTTTTTTTCCTCGAATCAATTGAACGACATCGTCCAGGTCCATGCCTTTTACATTCACGGCATCTTCACCCTTTTGAGCTACCTGATAGATCTTATCATCTTCGCTGAGGTCACCTTGTTTCCAAGCCGGACCACCCACAACGATGCTAGATACTTTAGTATAGTCATCCTCCATCATCAGTCGAGCACCGATACCTTCTAGCTTACCAGACATTTGAATATCAAAGTTCTGCTTGTCGATTGGTTCAAAGTAAGAAGTATGAGGATCGAAATAATTCGTGATACTATTCAAGTATATGGTCAAGAAATCAATACGGTCTCTTTTCTCCAGACGGTCATACCATCTATCGAAGCTAACCAGCACATCCTCGCGGCTTTCCGCTTCTAATTCATCATAAGTCTTCGCCTTCAACTCTTCATCTTCGGTATCTTTTTGAGACTCTAGGTCATCATATAATCCAACCAATACATCATACTTACAGATATCCTGCCATAACTTTTGTTGCTCAGCACCTGCAGATACATAACTGCGTTTGTCTCCATCGGCTTCATACAACTCCTCTGTGCTGATACTATAATCAAAAGGTTGAGCCAAGGCCTCCTGATAGTAGGCTTGCGTCTCCACCCAGCGGTTTTTAACCAACTCCACTGCTAGATTAAAGAACTCAAAATTGGAATCTTTTAAATCTTCATCTAAGCGATATTTATAAGGCTCCAACTGAGCAATATCTTCTGTTGTGAACCAACGCTTCCCAGAATCTAAGCGATCCAAGAACAATTCATATAGGTCTTCAGAAAAGTTATCGTCTATTTGCTTGGGGTGGTAATGGAATTCTTCCAATAGGTATTTCAAGCGCTGCAATAGCACTTGCTCTTTATCCTCCAAGGATACGGAAGGGAAAAAAGAAACAAAAAGTAGGGCTCCGAGAAATAGGGCCACGAATACTGATTTTTTTTGCATCGTCCTCAAATTTGTAATCCTTTAACGTTAAATTTTGTACTTTTTATATCTCAACTCAGTACTTCATCATTTTCACTAGTAAGACGAATGAAGTCTGGATTTATTTTTTAATGCTAAATATTATAGCTTAGTTTAGTAAACAAACTAAAAAATTATCATCTAAATATCATAATAATGAGAAAGATTGCAACTTGCCTAGCATTGTTTTTTGTATTGTTCAGCTTTTCCCTGTCTGCTCAAGACTCTCCAGTGGGATTATGGAAAACCATTGACGACGAAACAGGTGAGGCTAAATCACATGTACGTATCGTAGAAAAGAACGGTAAATTATATGGAACAGTAGAAAAACTTCTACTAAAGCCTCAAGATACAAGATGTACGGCTTGTGAGGGTGACAAAAAAGATCAATTGGTAGTAGGAATGGAGATTCTGACTGATCTGGAGCAAGATGGAAAATACTGGGAAGACGGTGAAATCCTGGATCCGAATAACGGAAGTGTATACAGCTGTTATCTCGAGATGGAAAGCAGCGACAAACTCAAAGTGCGAGGCTATATCGGTTTCTCGCTACTGGGAAGAACACAGTATTGGTACCGTGTAAAATAAAAAAAAGAAGGTCGCTTATAGCGGCCTTTTTTTATAGCTCTTTGCCGTAGTAAGGAATCGGCGGAGATAAGCTCAACTGCATTTGAACTGCTGCCACATCGCGCACATACAAGTGATTACCCTCACCAAATCGATCCGTAGGCTGCAAACTTCTATCCGAATAATTATAAGTCACTAAAGTAAAGCCATTGGCCACCAGAAGCTCATGGCATAGGCGTTCCACCTCCACCTCAGCTTTTCGATCTAGGCGCAGCAGTATAGCTTGAAGCGATGGCTCCTGCAACATATCACCCATTCCTCTAATGACTTCTAGATTATAGCCCTTTGCGTTGATCCGAACCATATCGGGTGCCTGCTGCAAATCCAAATCATCCAAGGCCACTGCCAATCGGTGTTCGCCTTCCATATCAGACCCAATTTCATCTTCTTCATCTCCTTGCTTAACCAATGCTTGTTCTTTAAATCGAACCAAGCGTTTGTCCGTCACCACATAGCTTGCTAACTGGTTGATTTCAATATGCTTGAGATAGCGTTCGCGCAAGTCCTCATCCGATTCAAACCCCAAAACAAAGGCATTTCGAATCCCAGCAGCCAGCATAGAATAAGAACCTGTTTCCGCACCTATATCCACTAAAAAGGAATCTTTCCGCAGGTAGTGCAACATGAAACTCATCGCTTCAAATTCCCGCAAACCCAGCACATAATCTTCCACTGTAGCCGGTAAGGCAGCATCCACCAAGATGTGCTGACCCATAAAATCCATCAATTGTGGTTTCTTGGCAAATAAGGCCACCCGCTTCCAATACAAAAAGCGCTTCAACACCTGAGCAGGTGCCAGCTGACTAATGGGTTGATCTATGGTTTGAACGAGCTTCAAGGTTTATCAATCATTTTTCGATAAAACCCTAAGCAACTGAAAACCATTCCCTTAAACCCACATAATTCGACTAATTGTACGAATTAGAACATTTGTGGAATTCTAAGCTGCGTAGTTGGAGTAAAATAAAACAATCAACCCAAATAGGTGTTTGTAAAATAAAACGATATGCAAAAAGTACTTGGTGTAGCTGCCATTCTTCTTACACTGCTCTCTTGCTCCACATTCAAATCAGGCCTAACCATCCCAGCTAATCAAACATTTCTACTGGGAGAATACAACGATCAAAACTATTCAGCGGAATTGATCAATCGTTCAAATTTGACCGTCACCATCAAAGCTGTAGACAAAAATTCTGGCGAGGTAACGCAAAGTTTCGGTTTAGCCCCGAAAGGAAAAACCAAGGTATACATCAGTAAAGATGAAACCGTTTATTTTGAAAATGCAAATGGGATAGACGTATTGGTAGATGTAATTCTGAGCAAGGGTGTAGAAGGGATGCGGTATGTGGAGAATGGGTCAGAATAGGTTTGGTGTTGGTTAATTCAGTGGGCGATGTTGTGGAGACAATGTGTTTAGTGACAGTTAACCGCTCAGTAAAAAATGAAACTTACCAGAATACCAAAAAAAAGCAGACCAATAGTCTAAAGATTGTACAACAAGCCTCGAATATTATAGTCCGGAATAAAATTATAAGGCCAGAAAAATTGGCCATGACGAGAATACAAGCCATACACAATATGATGATCTTGAGTATAAATAGGATATGGAGGAGGAGATAAAAAGTTGTTTGCATCCTCCCATAGGTCATCGGATGCTAAAGAAACTGGATCACCATTCTTATCCAATGCCATCCAGGCAAAATTAGGATCAATCACTAACCATCCTCGCTTTGTAAGCACCTCTGTACATGCATGGCTTAATATTCCTCGAGTACTTAAATCCTTAATCCAGGTTGTTCCCTCAGGATTATCATATATACTTA
>CAJXMP010000128.1 GCA_913056515.1 uncultured Lewinella sp. | reverse complement strand
AATTAGAGCGCACCTCGCTTCAGGAGGATGCTACTTTTTTAGATTCAGAAAACTTAGTCTTGCTTCCCTTGTGATGTAAGCTGCTTTGTTTTTAAATCGTAGTTCACAATTAGGGCTAAATAAACAAAAAAGAAACTACCAACCTTATCGGTTTCGACCATGTCATTCACAATATTAATTGCGGCAATACATATGAAACCCAGTGTCGCAGCCATCACCATTTTTTTATCGAAAGGATTTAAGTTCGATCGGTGGTAGATGTCCTCCCCTTTAAGCATAGCGTAAAAGCAGAGGGCCAAAAAGATAATAAGGCCAATTATACCTTGTTCGACCGTGGTCATCAGATAATAACAGTGCACCCCAGATTTCTCAGGGTTATCTGATACGTAGGTTGAAAAAGAACTAACTGTATGATTTTTATATTCTGAATAAAAAGTCCCCGGACCAAAACCCATAACAGGTTTTTCCCCGATCATTTGAAAAGCAGCCACCCAGCGGTAAACTCGCTCCATGGTAGACACATCCTGCCCTTTAGCTGTTGCAGAAATCAATGAATCAAAATCCTTATGTGCGACAGTCTTTTTGTATTCCGGTGCAAAATCGAGATAGGTATTACCTCCAGCAAGGACTACAATGGCTAATAAAGCGACCATACCGCTTAAAGATAAGGTTAGCTTGGTCATCTGATATCTAATGATAAAATAAGCTCCAAAAGCTATGGCAACACACAGATACGCTGCGCGCGTGTAGGTTAAGTAAATGCCCATCAAGAAAGCTACAATAGCTAGCGAACACAATATACGTTTCCAAGACCAGGCTTTATAATGTGCCCGCATAAATACGACCATCGGCAAGAATACAGATAGTATGGAAGCGTAGGCTACCTTATTTCTGTAAAAGGGTCCTACAACCTTATTAATCTTATCAAAGCTAAACCCAACAGCTGCATGCCTAATTGTAATGACTACAATAGTAATTAGGATAGATATAAGTATACCCCAAAAGAAAATTTTAATGGAGCGTTCATCTTTTAATACATGCCCGGCCAACAGATAAAATGTTACGACATACCAGATTTTTGCCAAGAAAAATTTGAGTGAAATCATTAGATCGGCAGATATAATACAGGTTACAGCTATCCAAAGTATATGCACCAGCATGACTTTAGATATAGGATGGACAAAGAAATCCTTGGAGATTTGTGTACCATTGCGAAGCAAGTAAAGTCCATAAACCAACATTAAGCTGATCGTCAGAGGCTCTCCCGGTATATCCAATTGGATCCCACCAGGCAAACTCACTTCTGTTGTAAATGGAATAATAAAGAAGAGTAAAAAGAACAATTTCTTAAAATCTACTATTCCAAGAAACACAATTAGGCAGATCGCTGGAAGGGCGAATAAAATAAACTCATTCCATATTAATCCTGCCATACAAGCCAATAAGCAAGCAACCGAAAGTAAGGTAAAATAGACCTTACCTGCACGAGCTTTATTCATGAATAAGTTTGAAACTATGGAACGCATATTGCCCTATTGGATTGAAACAAAGATAAACATTGATTGCATAATCAAGGAATCCCTCGAAAGGATTAAAGGATGTGCATGTAAATAGACCTGAATTCGTAAAAGAAATAAACAACTGATAATCAACCTAAAATGAACTCTTACCCTGCTTATTGGTGTTGATATGATGTACCAAATATTACCAGAAACAGTCATTTGTCTTCCAATGAACGAAGAAAAGTGACTAAAAATCGGCTAAAAGACATTTTAAAATTCAGATTAACAAAATTTTAACAACCTGTTAAATCCCCTGCAACACAAAACTTTATATATGCATATTAAATTTAAACAAAACATACATATTCATTAAACCCAATTTACAAACTAATTATTTCGTTACCCTACACATAGAAAATATCCCAACTTGATAGAGTAATTTTTGGGCATTAAATTTGCCTCAACGTTACATGAACATTATCCATGAGGGAATCAAGATTTTGATCTTAAAGCACTGTTTTTAAAAGCATTGTTCAAAAAATTGATAACCAAAAAAAAACTATATGAAGTTCTATTTAACAATAGGATTGATACTGGCTACAAATCTTTGCTTCGGCAAAACCAATGAAACAAATCTAACTACGGTCAACTTTGAAATGGAGGAGATCAAGGATAGATTAGAAGGAATGGATTTACCTTTTGCTATTCAATACAACTTTAGGGTTGAAAAGCATTTAAAGGATTATCTAGTCTACGGCCAAAGACAATCTGCCCATATTCTCAAAAGATCTTCGATGTACCTTCCGGTATTCGAACACTACCTAAGAGAAAATAACATGCCTGAAGTACTTAAGTACTTGCCAATAGTGGAGTCAAGAATGTATCCAACAGAACATTCAGAGGCTGGAGCTAAAGGTTTATGGCAATTGATACCATCAACGGCGCGAGCGAATGGCTTAATCGTTAATGATGAGATTGATGAAAGAATGGATCCATACAAATCCACTGAAGCTGCAGTTAAATACCTCAAATATCTTTACGAGATGTATGAGGATTGGAGCTTAGTTCTAGCGGCTTACAATTGTGGTCCAGGTATGGTAAACAAAGCAATCAGGTACACAGGAAATTGTGGAGACTTCTGGTCCGTGCAGAACTATTTGCCTGGTCAGACAAAACACTATTTACCAAAATTCATTGCTGCAACTTATACAGCTGAATTCCACCTTTTCCATGGTATTGAACCTGCAATTTTAGATTATGATTTACAGTTTACCTCAGCGATTAGAGTATTCAACCAGGTAAGCTTAAAGCAAGTTGCTCAAATTACAGGAGTGCCTTACTCTACCATTATTAAATTGAATCCTGCTTATGTAAAGGGTTATATCCCAGCTAATAGGCATGGCGCATATTTAGTTCTTCCAAAAGTGAATATGATGCGCTTGACGGATTACATCAAATGGTCAGATAAAAATGTAATTCAAACAGATTGGAATCACCTGGCACAGCACATGAAAGATGAAATAGAAGAAGAACAGGTATTGATGTATGTCTTCTTAAATGACGGAGAAGATTTACATAGCCTTTCCAACAAATTGAATATTTCCCTTAAGGAGATAAAAAGTTGGAATAAAATGAAACAAGATTCGACTTACCCAGGACAGAAAATTATTCTAGTCCTTCCTAAAGATAAAGCCATTGCAAATGGCGAAAGAGCGTAGTTAGTATATTTTATTGGTGTAGTTGAGGTATCGCAAGATGCCTCAACTTACTTTTTTTATATATTCAACCAATAATTCACTTTTAATACTAGCGCCCTGTTCTTATTGGCTGAAAAATCTGAGTAATAATTGTCCGTGTAAACTAAGAACATATCTGAAGCTGGCAAGAATCTCCATTGAAGCCTTGAATTGATATTAAAGTTGTCTGACTGGTTATTATACTGGAAGAATGTGGTCCAAAAAAGATTTTTCGTAAAGGTGATGTCCACTTTTGGTCCCAATAAAAACAAAGAAGCAGAAGTATATGGCGCCTCCCGTTCTAGGTAATTATAACTCGCATTTACAGACAAAGCGCCTATTGCTCCCATCCTCAGACCTGCATTTGCCCGAATGGCATAGCGCATTCCATCAAAAAATTGCCCTGCAATTAATCTACCACCAAACCTAAAGTCTTTATTATTATTAGATCTATAACCTAGCTCTAATTGAGCATTATTATATGAAGTACCCTCAAGTAAAGAAATGGTATCCTTACCCGTTGGATCAAAATCACCTGTGAGCAAAATATAATCCAGATTTCCTTCCAATTCTAAATTGGCCGTATTCAAGAATCTGCCCTCAATCTTACCATTTAAATTTCTATCTAATACACCAGAAGCATTCACAACCTGCTCCGCACTTACACTTAAATCAACTCGATTCAAGCGCTTAGAATCTTTAGGAAAAACAAAGAAAGTAGCACTAGGATTGACTCTAAATGCATTCGTTCTTACTATGAAACCCACTTCAGCATCAAAGTCTTGATCCACATATTGATGATTCCAATTGAATTGAAAATTCTTTTTAGTATAGGCTAATTCTAATCCATGTTGTCCGCCACCATTAGGATCGTCATCTGATAAGGAATGGTGATAGTACACCTTACCTGTCCATTTATTCCCCTCGGTGAATAAGTTAAAATCTGCACCTATGACTCTGTTGTACTTAGTATAGTAGTCTGCATCAATATTATCTTCAAAATGCTCCTTATTGACCATGATGATACCAAAGTTAGATCGGTCAAATACTTGCTTTTGAAGGGTAGCTACGGAATAATTATAGGAGGGTAAACCAAACTCTTTATTGGCCGCTGTTTGCATAGATAATAAACCTAGTCTAGTCTCCTCATTGAGCTTTCCACTCAACCTGGCTCCAAATAGGATTGGATTGGAATAGATACTTCCATCTATGGTATCTTTAGCAATCCCTATTCGCCTTGAGAAGAATGGATTCAATCTATCAAATCCAAATCCACCAAATAGGTCGGCATTTTCTAGAAAGAATTGTCGACGTTCAGGAAAGAAAATCTCAAATCTGTTCAAATCAGTCACCTGCACATCCACCTCAACTTGCGAGAAATCAGGATTAATCGTTAAGTCCAAATTTAAACCACTACCTAAAGCCACTTTAGCATCTCCACCATAGCCACCTAAGTTATTGGTCGTTACCTCCCCACCATCGTTTACACTTGTGGTGGATCCTGTTATGTATGGAATCAGTGATATATTTCGTTTACCAGGAGGCGGAACGCCTTCCCAATGTAACTGGCCTGAAAAGCCAAGATTCATGATCATTTGATTCTGCGGAATCTGACACCAGGTAGACCGCTCGTTACTTTGAAGGTCAAATCGATAAGAGTTGAATCCCCAGGTGTCAACACCTGGTTCATACCTTAATGTTTTAAATGGAATGGCCAACTCCGCAGTCCAATACCCATCATGAATTTGGGATTCACCATACCACTTATTATCCCATGATGTAACAAAATCTTCTCGTTGAGTTCCACCTCCAGAAATTAAGGCTTCCCTTCTTACTCCATAAGGCGTGATACCAAAGACAAAAGCATTGGTAGCATCGTAATAAGTATCAAATAAAAGGGTCAAATTATCATTTTCAAAAGCTCTATAATCTCTTTTTAAAGAACTTAAAACATAATCTTGACCAGCAGAATAACATATAACTCCAACATACAAGTTATCCTCATCATATTGAAAGTAAATCTCCGTATCTAATCTTGCTTTACTCGTATCTGTTGGAAAGTATTGCCAGAAGTCCGTCGCTCCTTCACTTAAGGTCCATTCTCCTTCACCCAAGTAGCCATCTAATGTCACTGTATTTTTAGCTTTAAAGATACGCGCCTCTCTATCTGAATTTTGTGCCCATAGTAGTACTGGTGTGACTACTGCTATAAATAAAAAGAATAGCTGCTTTACCATAGTGCAATAATTATCTGGGTTGTCTTATCGTAGGATTATTAATTGCTTGTGAATTTACTATTAATTTTTCTTATTTGCTTAATTATTTCAAGCCCTAAAATTCACTTTAGAATCTTAATCCTAACAACAGTTTTGTATTTTGGTTGAAATTTAATAAATCTATGCATTTGTCTACTCTACTCAGTATACAATGGGACGTCAACCCTGCCATCTTTCAAATTGGGAATTATGAGCTACGTTATTACACGCTTTTTTTCATGATTTCCTTTGCTTTAGGCTACAAGATTGTAGAAAATATATTCAAAAAAGAACAGGCAGATATTGAAATGCTTGGAACATTATTGACTTATATAGCGATAGGAGGTATAATGGGTGCGCGAATTGGTCATTGTGTATTTTACGATTGGGAATACTTTTCTACCAGACCATTAGAGATTCTATTACCTATAGAAATTGATAATGGGGTAAGATTTACTGGATTTAGAGGTTTAGCCTCACATGGAGGCGCCGTTGGACTTATCATAAGTTTACTGCTTTTCTCCAAGTTCGTTTCCAAGAAACCCGTCTTTTGGATTATGGATAGATTAGTTATCCCTATGTTTTTAGCAGGTGGATTTATCCGATTGGGTAATCTGATGAATAGTGAAATTGTAGGTTCCATAACAACTGTACCATGGGGATTCGAATTTATTCAATCCTATCCTGGAGAGATTAGGCATGCCGTTCAATTATACGAATCAGTTGCCTATTTTATTCTAGCTTTTATATTCTACAGATTGTATAATAACACTACACTTAAAGATAAAAGAGGATTCTTCTTTGGCCTGTTTCTAACAACAATGTTTATCATTCGATTTATACTTGAATTTTTCAAAAAGGAACAAACAGGTTTACAGGAAAGTATAGATGTAGGACTGACTACTGGCCAGCTTTTATCTATTCCATTTGCATTAGCAGGACTCTTTATTATGTACCAATCCAATAAAAAGCATGGTTAAAATAGGTGTAATTAATGTATCTGATAGAGCGAGTAAAGGCATTTATGAAGATATCCCAGGGAAAGCTATTGTATCTACCCTAAAAGAGTACTTGACGCACTCATTTGAAACTTCCTACGCCGTTATTCCTGATGAGCAGGACCAGATAGAATCAACCTTAATCCGTATGGCTGATGAGGAAAAGTGTTGCCTGATTGTAACCTGTGGAGGAACAGGTCCTGCTTTGCGTGATGTTACTCCTGAGGCTACGATAGCTGTTTGTGAAAAAATGATGCCAGGATTTGCAGTAAGATATAAAGACCCTAAAGACGGTAAAAGATATGCTGTTGCATACAAAGACAAAGCAATGGCACAGGCTAAAATGATGGCGTTAAAGGGTGCATGTGCAAAAGATATTTCTATTACAAAACATACTTTAAATTTTAAAGAAGCAGTTGAACTAGAAGAAGGCAAAATGAAAAAAATTGCTACTATGTTTGACCAAGGTAAGAGTGCTGAAGAAATAGCAAATGCATTAAAATTACCTGTATCAACTGTTAAATCTATCTTAGGTGAAGAAAAAGAAAAAGAACGTCTTGTTAAAGGCATGAAGAAAAATAAAGATGACTTTAAAAAACGTTATGGTGACGATGCCGAAGCAGTGATGTATGCTACTGCTACAAAAAATGCAAAAGCAAATGCAAGTATAGATACAAGTGATATCAAAAACAAACTATATGATGCACTAAACAAAAAGATGGGGCTAGAATGAAATTAAATGACCTATTAGTAGAAGCACCACAAGGCGGCGATCCATTAGATTTAATGGTTAGTACTTCACGTATTAGCAGACAATCGCACACAGCAGCACAAGTCAGTAGAATACAAGAACTATTAGCAACACACAAAATCAATGGACAACCAGTGTGGAATCAACCTATTGATGGGCAATGGACACCTGCTTTAGATAATGCCATCAAAGCATGGAAACGCAGTATTAACCAACAAGTAGGTAGTCCTGTTTTACAAGCATTTCTTCCTCATATTGAACAAAGAGATTTACGTTACCTTAGAGCACCTGTTACAGATGATGGCAGAATACAGCAGCAAGACGATGAACTTGATGCAGCAAGAGCACAAGGTAATCCATTTGAAGGCGAAACTTATACTGGTAGATTAGGCAATACTAATCCTACATTCACAGGCAATGTTACAGAAGATATGAGTATCTTTGTTGATAGTATTGGATTCAGTGGTTGGATTGCTATTATGAATCAAGACAATGACGAAATGGGTTCCGGCGATGCAACTAGAAGATTTATTACAATTGGTAGTAATTTTGATAGTCCTGCAAGATGGTTAAACAATTTTAGAACAGATGTGATTAGACGTGATGACCAAAAAACATTTACTTTACCATCAGGCGAAGAAAGACTTTTAGTTGCACCTAACAGTGTTGCTACAGGTAATAATGCGCCTCAAAAACTATACAATTATTATGCACCACTAGCACAAGCAATTATGGCAAGTGATGATGCAATAGACAGAGAAGCAAGAGCAGCAGAGCGTGAAGAGCAAGCAGAAATTGAAGGCACAGGTAGAGGTGTAGGAACCACACGTATCAAACAAATTGCAAACATGATTGCAAC
>CAJXMP010000127.1 GCA_913056515.1 uncultured Lewinella sp. | reverse complement strand
TTATCTATGTTGGGCATTCCATGGGAGCCTATGTCGGTTTGGATTGGATGGCAAAAGAACCAGATCGGTTTCTAGCCTTTTCACTCTTCCACTCCCATCCCTTTGCCGATGCGGAAGCCAAAAAAGCCGCTCGACAAAAGTCTATTCGCTTTCTCCTAAAACACGACAGCCAAAGCTACCTCAAACCTTTCCTAACCGCTCTTTTTCCCGAACACAAAAGAGCTAGCTTTGCCAAACGCATTGATATACTGGCAGCGCGATCCAAAACTCTTTCTGCAGCAGCCATCATCTTTGCTTTAGAAGCTATGATGCATCGGCAGGACCATGCGGATACCTTGACTCATTTCCCTAGACCAGTGCAGTGTATCGTAGGTGAATTAGATGATATCGCGCCCTTGGAATTTGGTTTGGGTCAAGTGCATTTAGCTCCAACCACTCTTTTTCATTTGATTAGCGATTGTGGGCACATGGGGCAATGGGAATGCCCCAATATTATTCAGGAAAAATTTGATGTATTCTTGGAATTAATCCAGACTCTCAAATAATACAAGTTAGTCCAGCTACCTTACTGACAAATCGCTCAGTATGCTCGTCAAAACATTTGCAAGTGCAGTCATTGGAGTAGATGCACAAACCATTACCGTAGAAGTAAGTGCAGGAGGACCTGCAACTGCCGGGAATCAGTTTTACAGTTTAGTTGGTTTGCCTGATTCAGCTATTAAGGAAGGCTTTCAACGCATCGAAACGGCGATCAGAAGTGCGGGTTATGACATGAAAAGACGAAAAACAATTGTCAACCTAGCCCCTGCTGATATTCGCAAAGAAGGTTCGGCTTACGATCTGCCCATTGCCATTGGAATTTTGGCCGCTACAGAGCAAATACCCAACAAGGCCTTGAGCCAATATGTGCTTATGGGAGAGTTGTCCTTAGATGGTAGTCTACGACCTATTCAAGGGGCTCTTCCCATGGCCATACAAGCGAGAAAAGAACAGTTTAAAGGCATCATCCTTCCCTCGGCTAATGCCAAGGAAGCAGCCATTGTATCTGAACTAGACACCTACGCTGCAGATAATATAGAACAAGCGATAGCCATACTTAGTGGTCAGGCTAAACAAACTCCCGTACAAATAAACACTAGAGATTTATTCGCTGCCGCCAAACATGACTATGAATTGGATATTGCAGATGTCAAGGGGCAATTCAATATCAAACGCGCCATGGAAATTGCTGCTGCTGGGGGGCACAATGTGATCCTAATCGGACCTCCAGGTGCGGGAAAGACGATGCTTGCCAAGCGACTACCTACCATTTTACCTACCCTTAGCCTACACGAGGCACTAGAGACAACCAAAATTCACTCAGTCGCTGGCAAGCTTCCTAATCACAAAGGGCTATTGTCCACTCGACCTTTCCGTGCACCGCATCACACCATCTCGGATGTGGCCATGGTAGGTGGAGGGACCAAACCCTGTCCTGGGGAGATTTCACTAGCGCATCACGGAGTACTTTTTCTCGATGAATTACCCGAATTCAAGCGAACCGTTTTAGAGGTCCTCCGTCAACCTATGGAAGCGGGCCAAGTCAGTATTTCCAGAGCACGCTTCTCCGTCGATTATCCTGCCAGTTTCATGCTAATCGCCTCTATGAATCCCTGCCCATGCGGTTATTTTAATCATCCGGAAAAAGAGTGTAGCTGCCCACCTGGTGCAGTGAAAAAATACTTAAACAAAATATCTGGGCCATTATTGGATCGTATAGATTTACATGTGGAAGTTACCCCCATTAGCTATGACGAACTCGCCAAATCCACACGACCATCCGAGTCCAGTGCGGACATCCTCAAGCGGGTGGAATCTGCCCGCTCCATTCAAGAAAAACGCTTCGATGAGATACCCAATACGCACTGCAATGCACAGATTAAAGGAAATAGAATACGCAGTATCTGTGCCATTGATGCTGCCTGTCAGACCTTACTCAAAACCGCCATGGAAAAACTCCAACTGTCGGCACGAGCCTACGATCGCATCCTCAAAGTCGCCCGAACGATAGCTGATCTAGCCGGATGTGAAAACATCCAAGTAGAACATTTAGCAGAGGCCATTCAATATCGAAGCCTGGATCGAGAGGGTTGGTTGGGTTGAGAAGATTAGCTATCTTAATAGCAAACCTACGCTATGCAAAAAAGATCTTACCGCCCAGGTTCTGCTACCTTGGTTACAGCAGCATTCATTGGACCAGGAACCGTAACGGTATGCACACTCGCTGGTGTAGAATTTGGCTTTGAGCTATTGTGGGCTCTACTGATTTCTATCCTAGCTACCATCATCATTCAAAATACTGCTGCACGGATGAGTTACCAGGCAGAACTGGGCTTGGTCAGCATAGTAAAAGAGGTTATTCCGAATCCGTTTTTCAAATTCATCAGTATTGCATTAATTCTGTCTGCCATTTTTGTGGGTAATATCGCCTATGAAGCGGGTAACATTTCTGGTGCAGTTTTGGGTTTTGAGCAATACACCACTTTACCTGCTTTACCTATGGGCGAACGACTGGTCAAAACCACTCCCATTGTGATTTGCCTAATCGTTGCTTTGATGATTTGGAAAGGGCAACTCAGCTTAATCAAGAACATGCTTATTGGAGTGGTCGGGCTTATGAGTGTGTCCTTCATATTAGCTGCAGTGGCCACTGCACCTGCTATGGGTGATTTACTTCGAGGTATGTTCGTACCTCAAATGCAAGAAGCGGCTTTGGTCCGAACGCTATCCTTGGTTGGAACCACAATTGTACCTTATAACTTATTCCTACACGCGGCTTTGGTAAAAGATTCTAAATCCAAAGGAGTGGATTTAGCTTATCTACAAAAAGACACCTATGTGTCCATTGCACTAGGCGGAATAATCTCTTTATGCATAGTCATTTCAGCAGCCTCCTTACAAGGTAGCTCCGTACAGAATGCAGCCGATATGGGTCAAGCCTTGATTCCGATTCTGGGTGATTTTGCACCTTATCTGATAGGACTAGGCTTGTTTGCGGCAGGATTAAGTTCGGCTATAACAGCTCCCTTAGCAGCTGCCTTTGTGTTGGGAGAAAGCTTTTCTTGGGACGAAAAGAGCGATCAAGCGAAGCTTAAATATACCGCTATTGCAGTATTGTTGATTGGGATGATCTTTGCCTCCACAGGCTATAAACCCGTTGAAATTATTCAGTTTGCTCAGGTAGCGAATGGCCTGTTACTGCCGTTTATCGGCATCTTCATCGTGGGCTTATTGTGGAGTAAAAACCAGCTTGGCATCACAAAGCCTAAAGTATTTGAGGGCATTTTGCTCTTGACAATCATGTTGTTTTTCTTCTTCTTGGGAATGAAAAGTCTTGGACTAATCCATTAGACATGAAATATAGCATAGATATCAACTGCGATTTAGGGGAAGGTACAGGCAACGAATCTGAGCTGATAGAATATATCAGTTCCTGCAGTATTGCTTGTGGTGGACATGCAGGGACCGCTGAATCTATGGAAGAATGTATTCGTTTAGCGAAAATCTATCAAAAGCGCATTGGCGCACATCCATCCTACCCCGACCCAGCAAATTTTGGACGCAAAACCATGAAACTCCCAGCAGCTGAATTGAAAGCAGCACTAAGCGAACAATTGAATCAATTCTTCTCCATTGCAGCAGATTTAGATGCCCCAGTATTCCATGTTAAACCCCATGGAGCCCTATACAATGATATGTATCATGATGATGAATTGTGCCTCACTTTTATTGAAGTTCTAGAATCCTTTCAAAAAGATTTGCATATCTTTTGTCAACCGGGAAGTAAGCTGGGCAAGATAGCCCCACTATACGGATACCCAGTCTATTACGAAGGATTTGGGGATAGAAGATACACGGCAGCAGGTAGTTTAACCAGTAGAAGCGAGCCCTACGCTTTGATTAAAAATACCGCCGATCTGTTTGAGCAGGTGCTGTTGATGATACAAAAAAAACAGGTCCAATCTCATGACGGAGTGATCATTCCAATGGATGTTCAAACCATTTGTTTACATGGTGATAGTCCTTATGCCTTGCAATTTGCAGAAGGTTTGCACCACTTTTTAATAGAAAACGCCATACGCATTGAGTAAGCTAAAATGTACATATCAAAGTTTTGGTGACCTAGCTATTCTGGTCGACTTTCCACCTGTGGAAGACCAAACGTCTTTGGCCAATTTACTCAAGCTCCAAACTCACTTAAGAAATCTATTTAAGCATGAATTAGAAGACCTGGTTTTCACCTTCAATTCCATGTGTCTACACTTCAAAAAACCACCCAAGCTAGCTTTTATAAAAGAAAAGATCGAACATGTGCTGCGCAATGGATCACATAAGGCCGAGCTATTGTTCCGAAAACATTGGGAAATCCCGGTGTGCTTCGATCTGTCCTTATGTGCTGATTTGATCGAGCATTTTGATGGCGATATTGAACAAGTCACCGATTACCAACAAATCATTTGTTTACAAGACTACCTCTTGGGATTTTATGGTTTCATGCCTGGATTTTGCTATCTATCTGGCCTACCAAAAGATCTAGCCATCAAGCGCAAAGCTTCACCCAGCAGAACTACTGCGAGAGGCTCACTTGCTGTAGGAGGCAGACAGTTGGGTATCTATCCACAAGATAGTCCTGGCGGTTGGTGCGTGATTGGACGGACACCCATTCGCTTTTTTGATGCAACTAAAGATCAACCACTCTTTGCCCAAATTGGTGATATCATCAGCTTCAAACCTGTCACCTTAGAGCATTTCAATAAACTGCAAGAATTAGTGGACTTGGGTATGTTGCCTATGAAAAATAGTATTTATCATGGCGACAATTAAGGTTATAGATTCGGGATTTAGTACAGCTGTAATTGATTGGGGCCGTCGTGGTTTTCAATCGTCTGGAGTGCCTGTATCAGGACCTATGGACCAGATCTCCTTCAAACTAGCCAACTCCATTTTGAATAATTTTGAAGGAGCCGCCTGTTTGGAATGCACCCTACTGGGCCCTACCCTTCAATTTGATGCCCCCACAGTCGTTTGTCTAACTGGTGCGGACATGGAAATAAGCCTAAATGGGGAAGCCGAACAAAGCTATAAACCCATATTGATCCAAGCGGGCGATGAGCTTAAATTGGGCAAATGCATCGATGGTGTCCGATCTTACTTGGCCATCAAACATGGGTTTCACAGTCCAGAGGTGTTGGGTAGTAAGAGCTTTTTCTATCCGGTAACTGAACAAAGTTTTTTGACTCAAGGAAACACCCTCGAGTATAGTGCCGACGATCGAACCAAGCACCAGATGTATGTCCGAATCAAAACGCCCGATCACTGGAAAAAAGAGCACTTGTGGGTACGGAAAGGACCTGAATGGGCCTTGGTTGAAGATCAAATCGATCAATTAATTGACAAGCCCTTAATTATAGGACCGAATAACCGAATGGGCTACCGCATCGAAAGTCAACTCGAACACGAGCCAACGGGCATGTATAGCTCTGCGGTCATCATGGGTACCGTTCAACTTACACCCTCTGGTCAACTCCTAGTAGCAGCTGCTGACTGCCAAGTTACCGGTGGCTATCCTAGGGTCTTATTACTAGACCAAATTGGCATGTCTATGCTCAGTCAAAAAAGAACGGGACAAACCATCTATTTCAACTGGAAAAAAGCTTAAGGTGTTTTCTTTTCGATGGATAAGTTTGTAAGTTCAACAAAAATTAAAACATGCCAACGAAAATCATATCCTATAATGTAAACGGAATACGTGCAGCCATGAAGAAGGAGCTTAATAGCTGGTTGGAGACTGTGGGCGCTGACGTTTTTTGTATTCAAGAAAGTAAGGCGCAACCAGACCAAGTAGACGTATCACTTTTTCATGAAGCTGGATATAAAGACTACTGGCATTCCGCTGAAAAGAAAGGCTACTCTGGAGTGGTTACTTTTTCCAAAAAAGAACCAGATTTAGTGGTGGAAGGATGCGGCATTGAAGCCTATGATAAAGAAGGTCGTGTTATCCGAACAGACTTTGGTGATCTAACCATCCTCAATTGCTATTTCCCTTCTGGCACCACAGGCGATATCCGTCAAACGGTCAAGATGGAGTTCTTAGCTGACTTTCAAAAATGGATTGATGGGCTTAAGAAAGAACGTCCCAACCTAGTTATACTCGGAGACTATAATATTGCACATACGGAGATCGATATCCATAATCCAAAAGGCAATAAAAAAACCTCTGGTTTCCTACCAGAAGAACGGGAATGGATGACGCAGTGGTTTGAATCTGGATTCACGGATGCCTTTAGAAGTAAACACCCTGAAAAAGTGGAATACTCTTGGTGGTCCTACCGAGCTGGAGCAAGAAAAAACAATAAAGGCTGGCGGATTGATTATCAATCGGTGTCTAATCCTTTGGCGGATAAGATCATTGATGCTGGTCAGTACAATGATGCCGTGCATTCGGACCATTGCCCAGTTTGGATGGAACTGGATTGGGAATTATAAAAAAAGCAGCTTCGAATCGAAGCTGCTTTTTTTGATTATAGTTTCTTTATTAATCGAAGCATTTCTTGTGTTTCGGAGACATCCGCTCCTTCCTTTTTACCCAAGTCAATAGCAATCTTGGCATAAGCTAGGGCTTCTTCCTTTTCACCCATCTTATAGTATAGAGCAGCCACCGTATCGTTATTCGCAAAAACAGATTCTTGCTCCACCGATTCCAAGGCCATTTCTAAACCTTGTTTGATATGCGCTTCCTTGTCCATATATAGATATACATTCCAAGCGAATGCATTCAATTCGATATAATCTGGTTCCCCAGCATCTAGATAATCATTGAGGGAAGACATGTAGTTATCCCAATCCATTTCAGACTCGTAATAAGTCATCCAAAGATAAGAGGCATACTTTTGTGCTACCTCTGGCAGATACTTTTTGAAATCTTTTTCTGCTCCAGCAGCCATGCTTAGCATATCATCTGCTGCTTCATAATGCTTGGAAACAATGAAATTAACCAACACTGCCTCTATTCTATCCGCTTCCACCTTTTGGGCAAAATCAGCCTGATGTTCTAAGAAGTAGATGAATAATAAATCCGTTTCATCCGGATTCATAACCTCCATGTAGACATTGAGTATTTCTGTTGTTTGCCAGTCTGTATTAGTCTCCTTAATCATCCCATTCAAGATCTCCTGACAAGCTTCTATATCCCCTTTGGTGTTCAAAATATTCAAATACTGTCCCATAAAGGGAATAGATCGCTCTCCAGCATCATACTGAGCTTGTAAGCCTGCGAATTGTTCTTTTACTTCCAAAGCCTTACGACTATTTTCTAAGAATACAGGCGCGTCTTGGTAACCAAGTGTGCGAGCCACTAAATTGCCATCTGCATCCACATATAGAAAGGTAGGTAGGGCAGTTACCCCAAACTGACGCGCTACAGCACCACCAATTTCTGTATCGGAATCAAACTTAGCATTGATGAATGTAGCATTGTGATAGTCGGCTACCTCTGCTTGAGCAAAGACGTCTTTGTCCATCATTTTACAAGGACCACACCAGGTAGCATATACATCGATAAACACGAGTTTATCTTGGGCTTTAGCCTCGGCAAGGACCTTATCCCAAGTCGTTTCCATGAAGGAAATCTGCGCTTGAGCCGTACAAGCAAAAAGGACTAAACCAAACAAACCAATAAGATTGTTTTTCATCGTTTTATGTTTAAGGTTAGCATAAATCTCAGCCATTATTTAAGGGCATCCAAGAGGACTTTTACTTCTTCAGCCTCCTTGGTTCTACCATATTCAACGAGTATTTTATAATAGTGTTGCCAATAGCTTTTGTTTTCTGCTAATTCGGTAGCTTCTCGCGCCAATTGAATCACTAGATCAATTCCATTAGCATCTAGATTTTCAATACTGTTTAACCGCTTGGACCACCTAAATTTTTCACCAGCTTCACCTTTCAAATAAGACTTGTTGAGTTTCTTAACCAAAGTAACTACTTCACCAGACTGCTTCATCCCACGAGCAAAGTAAATTCGCGATTCTAGTTCAAATTTGCCTGCAGCTTTTTTATTGGTCTGTTGACCATATTTTTCAATGGCCTCCTCCAATAAATCGGTCGACTCAAAAGCAATCGCCTTTTTAACGGTTGCTGCACAAGCATTCTGTATTCTTTGCTCCACATCTGT
>CAJXMP010000126.1 GCA_913056515.1 uncultured Lewinella sp. | reverse complement strand
AAAATTTTAAAGTCTAGGCCCTCAATTTGTATTTTTGTTTTCATTAGTTTAAATTTTGCTCAAATTTTAAAATAATCAAGTAAATAAATATGGGAAGAGCATTTGAATACCGAAGAGCAGCAAAAGAAAAGCGATGGGGCCAGATGTCCAGAATTTTTCCAAAATTAGCCAAAGCTATTACAGTAGCAGCTAAAGATGGAGGTCCTGATCCAGAGACGAATGCAAAACTTAGGACGGCTATTCAAAATGCCAAGGCAGCCAATATGCCAAAGGATAACATCACAGCCGCTATCAAAAGAGCAGAAGGCAAAGATGCAGATCAATTGGTGGAGACGGTATTTGAGGGGAAAGGTCCACATGGAGTACTCGTTGTTGTGGAGTGTGCCACGGATAACAACAATAGAACGGTAGCTAATGTCAAATCCTACTTCAACAAAGCGGGTGGTTCTTTAGTCCCTAAGGGTTCTTTGGAATTTTTATTTACTCGAAAATCTGTTTTCGAGCTTGAACTTTCAGAAGAAATAGATACGGAGGAGTTAGAATTTGAACTTATAGACGCCGGTTTAGAAGAAATCGAAGTAGTGGAGGACCGCCTTTATATTTACGGTGGATTTAGTGATTTTGGAACACTTTCTACTGCCATTGATGAAAAAGGATTGAAGGTTGAATCAGCTACATTAAAGCGTATTCCGAATGCACCTACCTCTTTTTCAGAGGAACAGCTGGTTGATATTGAAAAGATGTTAGACAAAATGGAAGATGATGAAGATGTGCAAATGGTCTTCACTAATATAGAATAAAAAAAAGGGATCCAATTGGATCCCTTTTTTTTCGTACATACAATTCATTTTACTTTTTGCATAGGTATAAGTGCCCATTTCAAAAACAAATCATATAAAATCCCCATTTAGATTAAGAAGCGCTCTAAAGCCTTGTATTTCACCCTCTAATACCAATCTATTATCGCATCGATATACTCCATAAATCATCAAAAAATTCGCCACTTAAAATTACAACTGCAGATTTTGGGACTACTCCTTTTTTCCCCTCAGGCCAATTGGAAGTAAGATTATCTAAATCCTTACTTTCCTCACCTGGATGCTGTACACACACTAATAATTCGTTAGAATCTGGAACAAAACTTACCCCGGTAAGCTCCGCATCCATAGGAGCACTTGCAATTCGAAGAATCTCACCTGCTCGTTCTCCAAATCTTGGCACTACAAAAAGAGCATTATTTCCAAATGCTTTATAAGGTTCACTACCAATAGCTGAACCACTTATATCAGTAGTAAACCAAAGATTTCCTTTCTGGTCAAAAACTAAATTATCTGGACATGCAAATCCAGTCTCCTCCCCTCCTGCTAAAAACGTTTCATGACTAAAACTCAAGCTTTCATGATTGTTATCGTCTGAAATTAATTTAAGAATAGAGCCCATGAAATTGCCTTTAGGTTTATTATTTGTTAAAGCAATTAATACGTGCCCAGTAATAGGATCAATTTCTATGTCCTCTGGACGATCTAGCGGAGTAGCACCAACCAACTTTGCTGCTTCACGAAGCCGAATCAGAACCTCTAATTGATTTGAAAAATTAGCTTTTAATATGTCCTGTTTTTCAATATCGATAGGAATCCAAAGATTTAGTTCAAGGTTTGCTACATATAAAGTTCCTTCACTCAAATCATTGGGACGCTTTGAAATAAACTTATACAAATGTTCATCATTGGCATCATCTCCGGTGTAAACTACGCATCTACCATCCTCTAATTGAAAGACTGTTGCACACTCATGAGCACAACGACCCAATGCAGTCAATTTTTGTGCCTCACCAGACTTGGGATTAATTTCTACAACCCAGCCATAGTGTTCTGGCGGACAGTCAAAATGGTTTTCCCAACCATAGTGTTCAGAAGGAATACGATTTCCAGTTTTATAATCTCGTTCCCCATAAAATCCATCATAATTCTCTTCACAAGTTAAAAATGTACCCCATGGTGTTTTACCTCCAGCACAATTCGCTAAAGTTCCTAGAGCAGAATCCTGATCTAAAATATTGATTTGATTAGCAAAAGGAATGGAAGTTAAACCATCTATCTTTCTATTATAGATACTGTCTTGAACTACTTTTAATTCTCCAGAATCCAATCGCTCAATTTCAATTAAAGAGCCACCCACTTCCTTCATCTCTATTTCAACTTCTTTCTTTGTTTTTTCAGCCGAAACAAATTTTTTATGGACAAATAAAGGATTTAAATATTCATGATTAACCCAAAGCATATAACGGTTTGGACTCATTGGCAACATAGCAGTATAATCATTGTTAGAACCAAAGAAAAGTTGTTTACCAAATTCATCACCCCGTTTAAGCAGAATCTGCATACTTACGCCTTCTATCAAATTAAGTTGATCCGTTCTCATAGGCAATAAACCCTTATATTTTGACAACACATTTGGATCATCACACCCCACAAGATGTAAAGGTAAAATACTAGCAGCAGCCCCCTTCATTAAAAAATCTAAAAATGTTCTTCGCTTCATAAGGATAAAATTAGAAAGAAGGACGTAAATCATTTATGATGCCTTGTTATTAATTTGTAAATTCGCTTGAAGAAAAATATTTAAATCATGAAACTAGCATGGAGTGTCTTTTTAGTGTTGAGTGTTTGCTTATTCACCTCTTGTAGAGACCAATCGGTAAAAGATCAAGACTTAATTGAGGCATATATTGAATCCAATAATTTAGAAACAGAAGTTACACCTGAAGGGATTCACTTTATCATTCACGAGCAAGGTACAGGCCAGATACCGAATATTTTCAGTACGGTTGAAGTTCACTATGAAGGATTTACACTTGAGGATGAAAAATTTGACTCGTCGTATGACCGTGGCTCCTCTTCCGTATTTCCTCTAGCCAATTTAATTCAGGGTTGGATTATTGGTTTGCAATTGATCCAAGAAGGCGGAGAAATCACCTTGATTATACCTTCAGCATATGCGTATGGTAGCAATCCACCTTCAGGATCTGTAATTGGTAAGAACGAAGTATTATTATTTAATTTAGAATTACTTGACGTACAGTAAAATGAACAAACCACTATTTTATATTGGTATCCTTACACTTTTTGTGACTAGTTGCCAATCGGAACCAAAATCGAATACCACAGAGGCAGAACCATCAGCTTTAGAAAGCACCGAATCATCCGAAGCTTTAAAAGCCATTACGCTAACCATAGATCCATGTACCTTCTACACTACTCATGTAAGAAGTATTATAGGTGCATCTGATAGTGATTTTATTGGCAATTGCAATCTACAAGAACAAGGTTGGTCCATGAAATCGAATTACATGTTGGGTGGTGAAGGATCTGCCTTTTACATGAATGTTCAAGATTCTAACCTAGCAGATTTAGAAGCCATAAAATTGTATTACGAGAAGTATCAAGCTATTCCAAATATTGTAATTGAGGGCGTAGAGGACTTAGGACATGGTGCTGTTTGGTTAAATGACCAGCATATGTTAGTGACAACCTATGGCGATAAAAATATAACGGTAATTTGCAGCTCAAGAAGTTCGGAAGCAGATTATGATAAAAAACAAGCGATGGCTTTTGCCAGTAAGTTTATAGAACTACATTAAATAAAAAAGGCGATGATTAAATCATCGCCTTTTTTATTTATAGTCCCAATTTTTGGGAAGCGTCTGCTATCCAAGCGGCTGAACCACCTCTCAAATATCCAGACTGACCAACCTTAGCGAAGGTATATTCCCCCTCTCCTGTTTTCTCCGCATTGAAGAAATGGATAGTTGGGTAACCCCGAACACCAAATTGTCTTTGTAATTGTCTGTTTTGCATGCGTAACTCATCAGAAATAGCTGTTCTTCTCGGGAAGTCTAATTCCAATAACACTACATTTTCGGAAGCCCATTTTTTGAATTCTGGTGTATCAAACACCTCGGCTTTCAACTTTTTACACCAGCCACACCAATCAGAACCAGTGAAATTAGCTAGAATGGGTTTTCCTGTTTTTTGGGATAGCTCTACTGCCTCATCTAGATTAACCAACCAATCAGAACCAGATTCTGCTTCATTATTATTCATAAATCCAGTGCATGACGCGATGATAATCGCAAGAGTCAACATTAAAATATTTCTTCTCATGTTATAAATTTTCGATTGTGTTTATAAAGATAAAATAGAGTTAACTTATTTTATATGACACCAATTAAAATGTTTTAACAATACTTTCACACAAATTGGTTAGATAATTACCTTTTTCGACTTCCTCTCCTATACCCTCTTCCACCTTTCTTGGCATATTTTTTCGGATTCCATTCAGGTGCTTGACCCAAATGTTCTGGTAAAGGTACTTTAAAGACTTCTTTTTCAATCAATCGCTCGATTTTAGCAAAATCAGCCATATCCATACTATTGATTAGAGTAATTGCTACCCCAGTTGTATTGGCCCTTGCAGTCCGTCCAATACGGTGTACATAATCCTCTGCATCGTTGGGAACATCGTAATTGATGACTAAGTTAATGTCTTTAATATCAATACCTCGACTCAATACATCCGTAGATACCAGCACTCGAGTTCGTTTAGATCTAAATCGCTCCAACACCTTTTCTCTTTCGGATTGATCTAAGTCTGAAGATATCCCTTCCACATCTTTTAAAGAACGTTTTAAGTACCTAGCTATTTCTTGGACATTCTTTTTTCTCGTAGTAAAAATAATGACAGACTCATATTGAGGCTTATTCTCTAAAAGTTCTCGAACTAGTTGAGCTTTTTGATCGTCATGCACCAAATATGCAGCTTGCAAAATATTTTCAGCAGGTTTGGACAATGCAATGGTGATTTCTTTTGGGTCCTGCAATACCTCTTTGGCGAGTTTCCTGATTTTAGGCGGCATAGTCGCACTAAAGAATAGGTTTTGTCTTTGCTCCGGAAGATAGCTTATGATTTTTTTGATGTCTTCGTAAAAACCCATATCCAACATCCTATCCGCTTCATCTAAGATCAAACACTCGAAATTAGAAAAATCCGAATATCCCATATTTAAGTGAGAAATCAGTTTGCCTGGCGTTGCTACTATGATATCTACCCCTTTAGTCAAAGCCTTTTTTTGCTGCTCCCAATCCGCACCATCACCTCCACCATAGATCGCAATCGACCTTAAATCAGTGAAATAAGCAAATCCTTGAATTTGTTGATCGATCTGTAAGGCAAGTTCTCTAGTTGGAGCTATCACTAATGCTTTGATACCACTGGTATTAGAAGCGGCTAAACGATGTAATAAAGGAAGAATAAAGGCTGCTGTTTTACCTGTACCAGTTTGAGCACAGGCAATTAGATCTCGTCGATCCATTATGGCAGGAATGGCTTGTTCTTGTATGGGAGTTGCCTCTTCGAAGCCCATGTAACCAAGTGCTTCTAAAAGCCAATCATTTAATCCTAGTTCCTCAAATTTCATATATGCTACTCCTTGATTTTCTATATTCTCGTTGGCTCAAAAATAACACATTTTCAACAACCCCCAAGTTTACCAACCTTTATTACTTTAATTATCAATGGACTTGCTTAAATACAAGTGCCTCTAAATCTCTGTAGAGAAAGACCTCCTGATTAGCATAAAAGCCTTTTGCTTCTTCCAATACAGTATTTCGCTCTTCTTGTTCAAAAGCAGCCCAGTAGGATAATGCGTTGTGCTGAATAGCTAGCTCCACAAAGGATGGCTGGATTGGAAGTTCTCCTTTTAAATGCTCATGCTCTTTTAACATCCAACCTCCTGACTCTAATTGTTTAATGATAAAATCGCTACCAGCTCTTTTAGACCTAGCTTGATCTATCCAAGTCTTGAATGTATCAGGAGCTGGACGTATATCCCAATCATTTTGATAGAACACTAAAACCTCCCCTAATGGATTCATGAAATAATTCAAATGTTCTAATAATTGGGGGAAATTAGCGTGATGAATGGATTCTTTAAAAATGGCTAATTGTACCGACTGGAATCTTAGTGGAACTACTTCAAAAGGAGCACACAAGGCTTGTAGTCCTTTATCCTTAGCATGCAAAACCATTTCTTTAGACTGATCTACTCCAACTAGAAGGTCCGGAAATGGAAGGTGATTCCCCAGCTGTTCTAACAAAAGTCCAGTTCCACAGCCCAGATCAACGATTTTTCCAAATTGTCCGACCTGTAATAGCTTCTTTATTCGATGCACAATAAAGTCTACTACATTAGATCTTATAGGATACAAAGTATCATAGACTTTAGCCAAATGATCGTAGTGTGTTTGACTATCTTTCATACTTATTTCATTTGGAAAACAACCAAAAAATAATTGGAGCATTAGGAGTAGAATACCACAGAATAGGTATTTATAACTTTTTCTTGTTCTTATTTATCTCCCACTTTGCAATTCCAATGTAATTCTTAGATATTAAAATAATTATTTTTTGAATACAAATGTTTATATTTGACCTAACAAAAATACCTCTTAAAGAAATCTCGGAATTGAACTATGTCTAACACAAAATTAATATCATTCTCGATACTAATAGCTGTGCTATTAAGCGCGTGTGTAAACGACACACTGGATATAGCTGATGAAAATCTAACGCAGTCCATTCTTGAGGTCAGTCCGACACAATCTTTAGACTATTATAAATTACCGAACGAAGGAGATTATTTTGCCTATTCTCCAAAGGAATATCTTCCCTACACTATAGACCAAAACAAAATAGATCTAGGAAAAATGCTGTTTTTCGAAACAGCCCTAGGAGCATTCCCAGCAGTTGACCAACCAGATTGTTACGAAACCTATTCTTGTGCCACTTGTCATTTACCTGAGTTTGCCTTTACACCAGGGGCTCCTCAAGCATTGGCAGATGGAGGGGTTGGACTTGGGGTCAATAGATTCAAGAACAATTTATACGATGCCTCCCAACCTGATGCACAAGGTGCGAGGCCGCTATCCCTAATCAATGTTACCTATGTAACTAATACACTTTGGTCGGGTATTTTTGGAGGTGATCATCTCAATGAGGGTACAGATGAATTATGGGATGATAGCCAGACAAATGCATTTGCAGCACTTACACATCTCAATGACTTAGAACTACCAGGTATAGAGACTCAGAATATAGAAAACATAGCTATCCACCGATTCAAATTTGATGATGCTTTTCTGAATGAACATGGATACATGGAATTATTCGATGAAGCTTTTGAACCAGGATTTGCATCTAGTAACCCAGAACTAGCCTTTAGTTATGCCATATCAGCTTACATAAGAAGTATTTTGGCACATGATGCACCATTCCAAAAATGGCTCAAAGGTGAATCACAAGCGATGACCCAACAACAAAAATTGGGTGCAGCATTATTCTTTGGAGATGCAGGTTGTGCCAAATGTCACAATGCGCCAAATCTTGGTGGATATTCCTTCCATGCCTTAGGAACAGCAGATATGCATATGATGCATCCTTCAGCTATTCAAACAGGAGCAGATGATCCTAGGAACTTAAGTCGCGGAGCTTTTACTGGGGCTGATTTAGATATGCATGCATTTAAAGTACCACAACTGTATAACACTAAAGATTATGCGACCTATTTCCATGGAAGTAGTAAAACAAGTTTAGAAGACGTAGTGGACTACAAATTAGAGGGTAAAAGTGAGCACCCAGATGTTAGTCAACTTTCAGCCTCCTTCCAGCCAGTTTATTTAACTGCTGACGAAAGAACAGCCTTGATAGACTTTTTAGCGAATGGATTATACGATCCTGAATTATCCGTCAGACATACTCCATTGAATGTCTTATCTGGTAATTGCTTCCCCAATAATGATGCCTTTTCTAGATTTGATTTAGGATGTGATTAATCGAGACTGATTAATTATACCTTTAAAACAAATCAGACATATTCGACTATTATTCAACCTTAATGAATTAGCATTCAGAAATGGAATGGCTAACTTGAACTGCCAAGCCTCCTTTTGAAGTTTCTTTGTATTTAATATGCATATCCTTAGCCGTCTCTAACATAGTATTAACTACCTTATCCAAGCTAACCTTGGCAAATTTAGGATCAGCATCTAAAGCTAATTGTGCTGCAGTAATAGCTTTCATAGCACCCATACTATTGCGTTCGATGCATGGCACTTGTACCAATCCGGCAATGGGGTCACAAGTCAAACCAAGGTGATGTTCCATGGCAATTTCAGCT
>CAJXMP010000125.1 GCA_913056515.1 uncultured Lewinella sp. | reverse complement strand
GCTTAATTTTTTTAGTGAAATTAGGATGTCTAAAAAAAGCGGCCATTTTAGAATTGGAGGATGTTCCATAAAGTGCGCCTTGGTATGAAGCTGTTTTAGACTCAATCAACCTAGGATCCAGAATATCCTCTTCTTCAATCAAAGATTCAATGTCTCTACCCAAATTCCTACACAATTTAGTCAAAATATCTTTACGAGCTTGTTTAATTAACGAATCCCAATCTTGGCCTTCATTATAAGGCACATTAATCATGACGAACCAATTTTCACAACCTTCAGGTGCATCATCCGCTTTATACTTGGAGCTAACATGCACATAAACAGTGGGATCATTGCATACACTTTTATCCTCAAATATAGTCTTGAACTCCTCCTCGTACTGATCACTAAAGAAAATATTGTGTAAATCCAATGCTGGAAATTCCGCTTTTATCCCCCAATAAAAGATCAATGCTGAACTTGATCTTTCTTGGGCTAGTATTTTTTCTGGTTGCACTTGATCTGGCATCAAATATTTATAAGCCGGTACCACATCCATATTACAGACGACCAGATCTGCAAATTTTTCGACTCCATTGACCCAAACACCTTTGGCTTTTCCAGATTCAACCAATATTCGTTTCACAGGACTTTCATAATGAAATTGCACCCCTAAATCTTGCGCCAAATCTGTCAAAGATTGTGTAATACTATACATACCTTTTTTAGGAAAAAATGCACCCATATTGTATTCTAAATGTGGTATAATATTAAGTATACCAGGTGCTTTATAGGGATTAGATCCATTATAAGTCGCATATCGGTTGAATAACTGTCGTAGCTTTTCATGTTTAAGCTTTCGCTTATTTACCTGATCCATACTACTAGCTATATTAAGAAAAGGTAGATTCAGTATTGCCAACAAAGTTGATCTATTCAAATAGGAAGAAATCTTGTGCAACGATTTGCGTAAAAACAATTCCCCTGTATGCTTGTAGATAAATGCACTTTTAGCTAAATAATTCTCCACTAATTGAGTATCTACATCCAACTTAGATGCTAATTCCTTTAAAAACTTGGTCCGATCAGCATAAGCATTTAATCGTTTACCATCTTCAAAAAAGTAACGACAAATCTCCTCTAACTGCTCATATTGAAAATAAAGCCTAGGATCTCGACCACTTTCTTCGAAGAGCTCTTCCACAAATTGTGGCATAGTAAAAAGAGAAGGGCCCGCATCGAACCTGTATGGTCCCAATTGAACTTCGGTCAGCTTACCACCCGCATAGGCATTGGACTCAAAAACTTCGACTTGGTAGCCTTGGTTAGCTAGCCGGATGGAGGATGCAATTCCAGCAATACCAGCACCAATTACAATTGCTTTAGGCATAGGTTTTTTAAACGATTTAGCAAAGAAAGATAACAAAACTTAGATAGACTAAGTTTTTCAAAAGGTTATTTGAAACACGCTATGCTTAAATAAATAAAGCAAATAGGAGCTGTACAAAAATAATCTTTAGTACAACTGAAATGGGTAACATTAAGGAAAAGCCAATAATAGGAAGCTTATTCCCACTCTTATTCATAGCAAAATCCAGTATAGCTGGTTGGTTAGACATAAAACCCATCAAAATAGAAAAAGGAATCTTGAATAATTTATAACCTATAATCATGGCAATGAATACAGCAGTGATTGTTATAATCACACCTCCTAGGAATATCATACCACCTTTGATCGTGAAAATAGTAGCTAAAAAGGTATGCCCAGAATTAATCCCAATTCCAGCCAAGAGTAACATCAATCCAATCTGCCTTAATGTGATATTGGCACCATAAGGCAAGGTCCAAACAATACCTCCTGTTTTACGGACTGAACCCAAAATCAAGCCGACGATTAATGGCCCACCAGCATATCCCAATTTGAAATTAACCCCACCGGGCATCTCAAAACTGACCATCCCAAGTAAAAGCCCAAATGCCAAACCTAAACCGAATGAGAATAAATTGATACTAGCCAATTTTTCATAGGAATCACCAAAAAATGCCTTTACGCGAGCCACATCACCTCGCTTGGCCACTACGCGAACTCTATCACCTAATTCTAACACAGTTGATTGGTCAGCTATAATATCAATATCCCCGCGTATTACACGAGTGACTATGGCAGAGAATTTTTCTGAAAGGTTCAATGAAGCCAGTGTTTCCCCTGCAATCTTTGGGTTGGATACAAATATCCTTCTGGTTGAGTATTCACTATTATCATCGGACAAATCATATTCTGTTTTTGTCCCAAAGAGTTGAGCTGTATGTTCTACTTCCTTGGCATCTCCAATAACTACGACCTCATCCCCTAATTTAAAAGTGGTATCAAAATGCACTAAAGCCGTAACGTCGCCTCTTTTCATACGTCCAAAAACGACTTTGATATCCTTTAATCGCTTCAGATCGCGTAAAGCAATATGGCAGATATTCTCCTGCTCAATCCGAATAGAAGCTTTTTTAATTTCTTTCTTTACTGGGTATTGATCACTTAATTCTAATTCTTCTTGTTTAAAATTCACTTTAAACACACGAACCAATATCACAATAGCGATCATGGAAGCGAGAACTCCCATCGGATAAGTCAATGAATATCCAATAACTCCATTTTGAATCCATTGATTTAATAAAGCAGCATCCTCAGGCCTTCCCTCTATCATATCGACAAAGGCGGCTAATGAAGCTGTACTGGTAGCAGTTCCGGAGAACATACCTGCAAGCGTTGAAGGTTCAAAATCTAGTAGAAAGAAAACCAGAACAGCAGCACCAACATATAATGAGTTCAAGAAAAGAACAAAAAGTATATCCCGCTGTCCACTCTGCTTCAGATTAGAGAAAAAGGAAGGACCACTATTGAGACCCAAAGCATACAGGAATATGGCCAATCCAAGTAAGATGATGATTTGTGGAACTTGAAAATCTGGACTTAAGCCACCAAAGAACAGCCCAGTGAATAGCACAGCGGCAGGTCCGAGTTTTACACCCAGAATATTTATTTTACCCAAACCGAATCCAATACCGAAAACCAATACGATTAACAAGATTGGATTTTGAATTAATGCTTCCATGAGCTCAAAAAGATAAGATACAAAGTTACATGCAATTCAATTCTGGTTCAATCTTTTAGCAAAGATTCTATCAGATATTTATTCATCAAAAATTCCTAAGGCAGAATAGTGTTTTATCCTAATTTAATCCAACACAGTCAACGAATGAATGAATATTATTTGCCGATCAATTTTCTATCCAATAGGTATTAAATACTGCTACTAATTGTATTATTTTGCAGTATGAAG
Source organism: uncultured Lewinella sp. (assembly GCA_913056515.1). Taxonomy (GTDB): domain Bacteria; phylum Bacteroidota; class Bacteroidia; order Chitinophagales; family Saprospiraceae; genus AM-2324. Next base: position 4,968 of record CAJXMP010000125.1, on the reverse strand, counting down.
CATCTGCAAAGTAATTGGGGTCTTTATTTAGCGCTACTTTTTATATTAGCGAATACCTTTTATCATTCTAGGTGGGACAATACCCAAACAGAAGCACCAATCTCTTGGGATGCAAGTGGCTATTATTCCTATTTACCGGCCATATTCATATATAAAGACATCCAGGCTTTAGACCACATGCCAGATATTATTGATCAATACAGACCTTCACCACAAATGGATCAAGCCTTTCAACATGAAAGTGGTCATTATATCTTCAAATACACCCTTGGACAATCGTTGACCTACTTACCAGGTTTTGCCATCGGTCATATATGGGCTAAGAATAGTACACAATATCCTGCTGATGGATACGCCTATCCATATCAAGCAGCTACTTACTTTTATGCTTTATGTTTTGGCTTATTAGGGCTCTTTGTACTTTTTTCATTGCTAAAAAATAGTTTTAGCATAGTTGCTGCCAATTGGGCAATATTCGCACTAGCGGCAGGAACAAACTTATTAGAATATGCTAGTTATACTCCAATGATGACGCATATTTCCCTATTTACTTTATATGTATTGCTCATTCGACAATCCATACTATTCTGGAAAAAGCCTAGCACATGGAAAGCTGTAGTTATAGGTTTATTGGTGGGCTGGCTTGCGCTCATTAGACCTACAGAATTAATTGCTGTTTTAATCCCCTTATTATGGGGAGTAGAAATTTCAAAAGCTAGTATTCAAAGTCGTTGGAATTCCATCAAAGGACAATGGAAGAAAATTGGACTAGCAGCATTAGCGGGTGCACTAGTGCTTTTCCTTCAGTCCATCTATTGGAAAATAGCTGGAGGCGAATGGATTATCTATTCGTATCAAGATCAGGGTTTTTCTTGGTTGAAGCCACATATCAAACAGGTGTTGATTTCGTATAGAAAAGGCTGGTTAGTCTATACCCCTATGATGGTCTTTGGATTAGTAGGCTTCTATCCCCTATTCAAAAGAAACAAGTCCATATTCTTAGCATGCTTGACTTTCTTTTTGATCAACTTTTACATCGTATCCGCTTGGAATATATGGTGGTATGGTGGATCCTTTGGTCAACGCGCTTTGGTTCAATCCTATGCCATCATGGCCTTTCCTCTAGCTGCTTGCGCTCAATGGATACTGGAATTTAAACAACTCAAATGGGCGCAACTAGTCCCTGTCATATTTTTTGTGTTCTTGAATAATTTTCAAATATGGCAATCCCACACAGCGGGATTATTTGATGCAGAATACACAAACAAAGCATATTACTGGCGGATGTTTTTAAACACAAATTATGAGCCTACGGACAAACTACTTTTAGACAGTAAAGAAGCCTTCTTTGGACTCAGAAGTGGTGCGACCATCATATTGGAAGAAGATTTTGAATCAACTAATATAGACTCTGCGACCATCAGTCCAGGATTTGAATCATCCGTAAGTCAACAAATAGATCAAGCACATCCATATAGCTATACGATTAGCCTAAGCGATTTCCCTCGCGACTTTAAATGGTTTAGGGTTACCGCAGATTACTGGGTGAATCAAAAAGAATATGATATTTGGAGTATGGCCGCGCTTGTGGTAGAATTTAAAAAAGAGGGCAAGAACGTCAAATATAGACACATCAAATTCCCAAGGTTATTGAATAGTGAGGAGTGGAAAAGCATTATGATGACAGTCCAATTTCCCGATAAGGCTATTGACGAAATTCGATGCTATGTTTTCTTACCTAAAGCAACAGCTAAGATTTATCGCTGGGATAATATTGAATTCGAAATATTTAATGAACTCTAATTTTATTAATAGTAAAACAACAACATGACAACTGAAGAAATCATTCAACAAATAAGCTCCATGGGGATTGAATATGGACCCAAAGTACTTGGGGCCATTGCCGTTTGGATTATTGGAACTATTGTTATCAAAGCCGTTTCAAGAACATCCAATAAGATTATGGCTAAGAGTAAATTGGATGCATCCTTGATTCCATTCCTATCCAGTATGCTCAACATCTCTTTGAAAGCATTATTGGTGATAACGGTTTTGAGCATGGTGGGTATTGAGATGACCTCCTTTATTGCCATTTTAGGTGCTGCAGGTCTTGCAGTGGGTATGGCCCTTTCGGGTACGCTTCAAAACTTTGCAGGCGGTGTTTTGATTCTTATTTTCAAGCCCTATCGAGTAGGAGATTTTATTGAAGCACAAGGATTTTCGGGTGTAGTTAAAGAAATTCAAATCTTCAACACCATTCTTTTAACGGCCGATAACAAAACCATCATCATTCCTAATGGAGGCTTATCCACTTCTTCTATGGTCAATTATTCCACAGAACCAAGACGAAGAGTAGATTGGACCTTTGGCATTGGATATGGAGATGATATCGACCAAGCTAAAAAGGTATTAGAAGACTTATGTAATGCGGACGAGCGTATTTTAAAAGATCCTGCAGTTTTTATTGCTCTATCAGATCTCGGAGCAAGCTCAGTAAATTTTACCGTTAGAGCATGGGTTAAAGCAGCTGATTATTGGCCTGTATATTTCAAAATGAATGAGGACGTTTATAATGCCTTTAATAAAGAAGGTCTCAATATTCCTTACAATACTTTAGATGTAAATATTCTTAAATCGGAATAAAATAAATGCTGACCATTAGGTTGGCATTTTTTCTTTATGAAATTCCCTTTTTATTAAACCTAAATCCTCTTTTGGGTTTTATATAGATGAACATGCCTAGATAAAAAGGCATTTTTTATATATTAGTCGTCCTGCCAAGACCATCATGACAACAACTAGCATCCAATGAGTTCATTACAAAAAGTAAGTGAATACGAAAGACTCGTAGAAAAGAAGTTCAATCTGTATAATGCGCTTTTCTTGAGCCTACCTTTCCAAGATATTGAACACACTGGCACCTTGTTGCCGCTTTTCTATCAAACATGTATAGATGGCTTTGCAGCGAATAAGAATCCAAACGAGATCATTGATACCTTCTTCAAAACGCACACCACTGCACAGTCTGAGCAAGCACAAATAGATTTTTTATTCAGAATAATCCAGTATGTCGAGCGACAAGTAGTATTGTTTGATAGTATTGAAGATGCCACATTCACAGAACTCAATAAACTCAGTGACAACTATAGTATACGTGCATTCTTAAACATCTTTAAGGCCGAAAAAGAACAAGATAAAGTGTTGCAAAAACTGCAAGATTTTAGTGTTCGAATCGTTCTAACGGCACACCCAACCCAATTCTATCCACTTGATGTATTAAATATTATCCTAAAATTAAGGTCCTTCATTACGAATAATGATATAGAATCTGCTGATCTTGTCCTTCAACAACTTGCACTAACATCCCTGTTAAATGCTCAGAAACCTACACCACTTGAAGAGGCAAAGAATATTATACATTATCTAAGATACACCTACTACGATGCTATTGGTTCTTTCTATTCGAACCTAAGAAAAGATTTGAGTAATACCGGGCAGCTGCACAATCCAAACCTTATTAAAATAGGCTTTTGGCCTGGAGGAGATCGAGATGGAAATCCTTTTGTAACCCATCAGATCACCAAGGATGTAGCAAACGAATTGAGGATGACCCTAATGAAATGCTATTATAAGGATATCAAGGCGCTTGAAAGTCACTTGACCTTTCCACTCGTTAAAGAGGACCTGAAACAACTAAGGGATAAGGTTTACCAATCTATGTTTAGTAGTGATTTCGTGATCAACCACACTGAAATCCTAGATTATCTCCATGCCATTCAAGTAAAAATAAAGACAAACTATAACAAGCTCTATTTAGAGGAACTTAACCAGCTTATTGACAAAGTACAAATCTTCAAAAGTCATTTCGCATCTATAGATATCAGACAAGATCATTCTGTACATTTAGCTTGTATCAATGCTATTATAGCAAAAAATAATTGGTCTGATCAAGCCTTTGAAGATATGTCCTTAGAGGAAAAACTTAGCATACTAAGCAAGGACACATTCCTCCAAGCTAATCAGTATGAAGATGCTTTGGTACAAGATACCATTGAAAACATCAAGCAACTAAAGACTATACAGGCAACTAATGGAATAGAGGGATGCCATAGATATATCATTTCCAATTCTGTAGACATATTCTCCGTGCTTTTCGTTTATAGATTATTCACTTGGTGCGGATGGAAATCAGAAGATATCACCTTTGACATCATCCCTTTATTTGAAACGATGGAGGGTATGCGCAATGCTAAAGAAACCATGGAATTCCTGTATGCTGATCCAACTTATGCAGCCCATCTAAAGCGAAGATCAGATACGCAAACCATCATGCTCGGATTTTCAGATGGTACCAAAGACGGTGGATACCTTCAGGCTAATTGGTCCATATATCAAACGAAGGAAACCCTATCGCATGTCTCCAAAGCACATGATATCAAAGCTATATTCTTTGATGGACGTGGTGGGCCTCCTGCAAGGGGTGGTGGTAAAACCCACCGATTTTATGCCTCCAATGGTAAAAGTATTGCCAATAATGAAATCCAATTGACGGTACAGGGCCAAACAATAACCTCCACCTTTGGTACAAAAGAGAAGTTTACATACAACTGTGAACAACTCATCACCGCAGGACTTTCAAATGATTTTCTTGATATAGAAAATGCAGATATCGCTCCGGCCTTTAGAAGCATGCTTGATGAAATGGCAGCCATTAGTTTTGCTAAATACGATGCCCTCAAACAACATCCACAGTTCATTGCTTATTTGGAACAAATGAGTACGCTGAAATACTACAGTAATGCTAAAATTGGATCTAGACCAGGTAAAAGAGGACATAAAGCACAACTTACACTTGCTGATTTAAGAGCCATCTCATTTGTAGGGTCGTGGTCTCAACTCAAGCAAAATGTTCCAGGCTATTATGGTATAGGGACTGCTATAAAAACCTTGAAAGACCAAGGTAAATTA
>CAJXMP010000124.1 GCA_913056515.1 uncultured Lewinella sp. | reverse complement strand
GCATTCAATGCAGCTCTTCCTGTTGCTGTAGTTATTTTAGTTACCATTTTAGGATTACTTACTACAGGCTTTGAGAGCACCTATGGACAACTTACTGATACTGTAAATGGTCTTACGGAGAGCTGGTCTGATATATGGAAAGCTATGGGTGCTAGTGGAGATAGTTTCTTTATGAAATTGGGTACCCTTATTGGTAATTCAGATTCATATATTGCCTTACTATGGGCTAGTTTAAGCGGAGTCATTACAGCTTTAATATTGACCCTAAGTCAAAAGATTATGAACCTAGAACGAAGTATGGGCACCATGATTGATGGGTTCAAAACCATGTTACCTGCTTTAATCATATTGACTATGGCTTGGGCTTTAGCTGGAACAACCAAAGATTTGGAAACAGCACATTACCTATCTAATGCCATAGCGGACAATATGAATCCTTATGTTTTCCCGGTGATCGTTTTTGTACTTGCAGCTGGTATTGCCTTTTCGACAGGTTCCTCTTGGAGTACCATGGCTATATTATATCCTCTAGCCATTCCAACATGCTGGAGTATTTGCCAGGCGCAAGGTATTGATCCAGCAATCAGTATGGAACTCATGCTTAATTGTATAGCCATTGTATTAGGAGCTTCGGTACTAGGAGATCATTGCTCTCCCATCTCTGATACCACGATTTTGAGTTCATTAGCATCTGATTGTAATCATTTAGATCATGTAAAAACCCAATTACCTTATGCGCTTACGGTAGGAATAGTATCTATTTGCTGTACCTTTTTATCTACATTCTTAGGTGGAGGTGTCTGGATTTCATTGATACTAATCGCAGCCTCTGTTACAATTCTGTATTTCATACTTAGGAAATTTGGGCGAGTAGCAGCTTAAAATAAAGGAGCATCTGAGGTGCTCCTTTATTTTTACCCTTAATTCTGATTAATAGGCTCATATTTAGTCATTTAGACATACTTCATATAAGTTTTTCTTCAAATCCCTTTTATTTTATTGGCTTTCCTTTATTTTTGAACATGTATTCGGCGCAGTAATTACTTTGCATCGATGCATTTATTGTACTTTTCAAACCGACTTACAATGAAATTAAGATTTCTAGGCGTTTTAGGGCTAATGAGCCTTTTGTTAGCATGTTCTGGTCCTTCTTTTAAAGGACTTACCGTATCAGGAACCTTATCAGGTGCCGAAAATATGACTGTTACAGTAGACCGATTTACAGCTAATGGGCAATATGTACCCTTAGCCGATACATTAATTGCCAGTGATGGCACTTTTGCTATGCCAGTTAGTGATAGCAAACCAGGAGATTTACTCCAATTACGCATTGGTAATAATACCAGAATCTATTTATCTAATACAGGAGAAGAGCTCATTGATGTCACAGGTGAATTAGGTAAGCTGAGGATGTTTGAATATCAAGTAGGTGCTTCCTCGCCGAATAATGATGCCATGAAAAATGTATTGAATCAACTCGTAACTAGACAAATCCAGGATGAGGGGATTAACCAGTATTTAGAAGGTACTTCAGATCCAGTTGGTGCTGCATTTATTTGTATGAATACGAAGCAAGAGCCTTCTCTACAACATATAGCAGCATATGATAAGGCGATTGGTCAATTACAAACACAATATCCTGAGGCTGAATTAATCAATAGTTTGATTCAGGTTAAAGGTCAATTGGTACAGCAACAACAATTAGCAGCTCAAAGCCCTATTCAAGTTGGTGCGCCTGCTCCAGATATTACACTAGAAAATCCAAATGGTAAAAGCTATAGTCTCTCTGACCTTAAAGGACAGGTTGTATTATTAGATTTTTGGGCCAGTTGGTGTGGACCATGTCGTAGAGAGAATCCCAATGTGGTAAAAGTATATGAGGAATACAAAGACCAAGGATTTACGGTATTCTCTGTATCATTGGATGGCTTAGACAGCAGAACAAAAGCTAGATATAATGGTGATGAAGCCAGAATTGAGGCAGAATTGGAGAGATCTAGACAAAAATGGATTGCAGCAATTGAAAAAGATGGTCTTCCATGGGAGTATCATGTTTCTGACTTAAAGAAATGGGAATCTGTAGCAGGTAGACAATATGGAGTTCGTTCCATTCCTTACACTATTCTTATTGATCGAGATGGAAATATTGCGGCGATGAAACTAAGAGGTGCACAAATGATTGAAACCGAATTGAAAAAAATCATTTAATAAAAAGGGGCTGTTCATCAGCCCCTTTTTATTTTCAGATATGGAATAGGTCTATTATGGAATCAAAACATCAGCAATTAAAATTCAGAGATATTCATCCAGACACCAAAAAAGACATGCGGGTCATAGAAACAAATCCTCACCCAATTGCCTTGCTCTGTGATAACTTTGAATTTAGTAGAAATATTGGCATGATTTTCCGCCTAGCAGAAGCTGCTCGTTTGTCAGAAGTTATTCTGTGGAATAGCACGCATGATGTAGAGAGTAAAAAACTTAATAGGATTTCCAGAGGCAATATACCTACTGTAAAACATAGAATGCTTTCGACTGTAGAAGATGCAAATGAACTCCAAAAGACCTACAACATAGTTGCTGCAGAGTGGACCAATCAATCCACATTGGTGCGAGATTTTAAAGATCAAAACAAACCCATTCTACTTTTATTGGGAAATGAAATCAGAGGTTTATCAGATTTTTGGCTAGAACGAACCAATACGGCCATTCACGTACCTATGCTTGGCCTCAAGACCTCGATGAATGTGGCTTGTGCTGCATCTATATTGACCTATCAATTATTAGAAAAAAAGGGTCTTTTCTGACGAAAAGACCCTTTTTTATTAGGCTGTTGCTTTGCTTGATCGATATCCAAAGTAGAATATAAATCCATACAAACTGGTTATAATCACAAAGGCAGCTCCAAAGCTTAGTAGGTCCACCATTTTTCCAAAGAAAGGAGGAATTAGTGCTCCACCCACAATCGCCGTACAAAGCAAACCAGATGCTTTAGGCTTCAAATCACCTAGACCATCTAATGCAATAGTGAAAATAGTTGGGAACATAATTGAATTGAAGAGACCTACTGCTAGGATACTCCACATACTTACAAAACCACTAGTAACTACAGATAATAAGATCATACCAATGGCACAAGAAGCAAAAATACTCAATACGCGCGTTGGCTGCATTCTACTCGTCAAATACGAACCTACAAAACGACCTATCATTGCGCCCGACCAATAGAACGTAACAAATACTCCCACTATAGCCTTAGGATCTTTTGTTAGAATATCGGCATCAAACCATTGCGCTAATCCAGACATAAAGGATGAATTTGCAATATTAGTAGCCATATCCATACTCAAGAAATAATTCACTAAATAAGTACCAATAGCCACCTCAGCTCCTACATAGCAAAAGATTCCAGCTACTCCCATCATAAACTTCTTGTTTTTGAATAAGTCTGAATAGGATCCTGTGGAAGCTTCTGACATCATCTCAGGAAGTTTAATCAAAGAAAACACTGTGGTCAAGATAACTATAAATATAGCTAGACCTAAGAAAGGTGTTTGCACTGCTGAAGCCTCAGCATTATAATAGGCTTCTTTCGCTATATCCGATAACTGCGCAATTTCTTCAGAGGTTTTAATATTATCACTTAATATCAAAAGCGCTCCAACGGCAGGTGCTATAGCTGTACCCAAGGAATTAAATGCTTGTGACAAATTTAATCGACTAGATGCTTGATCTTCAGATCCTAAAACTGCTACATAAGGATTTGCAGCTACTTGAAGGATAGTCATACCCCCTGCTATCGTGAAGTAGGCTAACAAGAATACTCCAAATACGCGGTACGAGGCTGCAGGATAAAATAATAGACAGCCAACACCCATTGTAATTAGACCTAGTAGAATACCCTTCCTATACCCGATTCTATCTAGAATCTTACTAGCAGGTATGGATAAGAGGAAATATGCACCAAAGAAAGCAAATTGAACTAATCCGGCTTGAAAAAAGCTCAATTCAAAAACTTCACGAAGTCTAGGGACTAATGAATCAACTAATACAGTGATAAATCCCCAAAGAAAAAATAAGGTTGTAATCAGGACAAAGGGTCCTCTATAATTTTGCTGGTTCACGCTTAATGGTTTTTAATATTAACTTGATGTATTGAATTTAAGGAATCAAGGTGAAATCACCTGAATATCTTTTAACTATGCCATCAAAAAACAAGATCTCTGCTATATAAACATAGGTACCTGTAAGATTTTGATGATTTGTATTTCTCGGGTTCCAACCCGATGCTTCTTCATTTGGTAAAATATTTTCTTGCTCATATACTAATCCCCCCCATCGATCAAATACTTGCAGGGATTGTATCCCCAGTACATTAGGTATTGATCCATAAATTAAGAAAACATCATTTATGCCATCTCCATTAGGAGAAATTACATTCGGAATAAAAACTTTTCTGGAGGTTTCAACTTGAATATTGATGCTATCAATAGCTAGGCAACCCGCTTCATTCAAAGACTCGAGTATTAACCAAGTAGATTCTTGAGGAGATAATTCAAAGTCTGTACAATTAGCGCACGGCACCAATCCCAATGGGCTCCAATTCAATGTAACTAGAGAATCATTGGATTGTACATTAATGGATACAGCATCCCCTAGATCAATAGTAAGCGATGGTCCCAAGTCTATAATCAGTGCCTCTGGCTCACTTAAGTTTACCTCATCCATGTAGAAACAACCGTATTGGTCAGCAATCATGATTTCATAATTCCCTGCTGCCAAATCAGTCCAAATAAGTTGATCAGAATAATCCTCTCCATTAAGACTCACATTGAAAGTACCCGTTACATTAATAATGTCTACAATCTCAATACTACCATCGTTTTCATTGGAACAGTTAGGATCTTGTATGTCAAAGAATGCAGAAATATCTGGATCCGGGATTACCTCTAATACGAGTGTTTGAATACTATCACAACCATAAAAAGAAATGAGTGAATCTACATATACACCTGGCTCAGTGTAAGAGTTAGCACCTGTATCGTAACTCAAGCCGACGCATATCGTATCTTCTACAAAGTACTCATTTGGAAGCACTTCAATAATCTTTGTATTTGAATTTACCCTACAATTCACATTGGACAAATTACCTTGATCATTAGCCAATAAAAATCGGTAATAATAAAAGCCACTCGTAAAGTCGGTATGAAGATAGGTGGCATTTGTTTCACCAGGAAGATCATTCCAGGTTACACCTTGATCTGTACTTATTTGCCATTGAAATGCTGGATTAGAATATTGATCCCCTATGATAGTTGCCTCTAATAAAAAAGGTGCACCATCCTGGCAATAAAATTCTACGTCTTCTGGCAAAATGAAGGCTTCAGGTCCACAAGGTCTAAAAGAAATATTATCCAAAGCCAAATCATTTCCAATCCCGCCTGGTGCATTATTACGGAGCGATAGGGTTACAGAAGTTTGATTAGGTCCTGTTGTAAAAGTAAAACCATAACTGTGCCATTGCCCATCTTCTTGAATTTCCCCTGTAGTAAATTCTACTTGTCCATCTAATAGAAAAGATACATTGGGTTTGAGTGCGTTCGTTCCTGGTGGAATCACATTGATAATATCCGCAGAGAATTCATATAGGGTATTTGAACAAAGACCATTGACCTCTTGCTCATAAAATAGACCTGGTGCGAAACTTGCGTTCACCACCATCATGTATCCAGCTGAATTATTACTGGTTTCTTCAATTGGCAACCAATCAAAATACCAATCCCAATCACCAATATCTTGCGTAATCACATACTCGCCATCAAAGGGAGGCACCTGTGGGTTGTATACAAAGCCAGGTGCAATACCAGGATCTTGCATCAAAACATTTGTAGGCCCTGCTCCAAAGTCTCCATTGATAAAAATATTATCCCCTAGACTACCGGTGCAGTTCTGACTGTACACGCCAATCCAGATGAAGCAACAGGATAGGACACTAACTAATTGTTTCATAATTCAATTGTTCTGGCGCTTTATTTGGTAAGGCTTTCGTCTTGGTTTTATATATCAGGCTCTGTCAAAAAGGACTCGATGTCCTGCTCGTTCTTGTAAAAATAACCCATTTTGATAAACCAAGGTACCACTAACAATAGTTTCTGTAACTCGGCCGCGGAATTTATGTCCCTCAAATGGAGACCAATTACACTTATATTCTAAATTTTCTTTTGATACTTCCCACTCTTGTCCTGGATCAACCACCACTACATCTGCCCAATATCCTTCATCTAAAAATCCTCTTTCCCTTACATTAAAGCATTCTGCAGGCGCATGACACATTTTTTCAACAATTCGCTCTGGGCTTATCATGCCTGCTTGATAAAATTCCAACATTACATTCAAGGTATGTTGAACTAATGGCACCCCTGAAGGTGCAGATGTATATAGATTTTGTTTTTCTTCCCAGGTATGAGGTGCATGATCTGTAGCGATGATATCTAAGCGGTTATCCAATAAAGCCTCAAACAAGGCCTTTTGATGGGATGCTGCTTTAATCGCAGGATTACATTTTATGCCTGTACCAAACTGCGCATAATCATCTGCATTGAAGTATAAGTGATGCACACAAACTTCTGCCGTTATTTTTTTCTCTTTTAAAGGAATACTATTATCGAAAAGAGCTAATTCATCTGCCGTTGAAATATGTAATATATGAAGCCTAGAATCATGTTTTTTAGCCAAATCGACAGCTAAGGAGCTAGAGATTAAGCACCCTTCTACATTTCTAATTTCAGGATGTAGTTCTACTGGGATATTATCTCCATACTTTGCTTTAGCTGCCTCAAAGTTGGCAGTGATGGTAGCCTCATCTTCACAATGGGTAGCCACCAACATCGGAGCATTACTGAATATATTCTCCAAGGTTTGGGCATTATCAACAAGCATATTACCAGTGGAAGAACCCATAAATACTTTTATACCACAGACATTTTCAGTATTTGTTTTTAAGACCTCTTCGATATTATCATTGGATGCTCCCATGAAAAAAGAGTAATTCGCCATAGAAACTTCTGCAGCACGATCGTATTTATCTTGTAGTAATTCCTGCGTTAATGCATTAGGCTTGGTATTGGGCATTTCCATGTAAGTTGTTACACCGCCTGCAACAGCCGCCCTAGATTCTGTTTTCAACTCTGCTTTATGTGTTAACCCAGGCTCCCTGAAATGCACTTGATCATCAATAATTCCTGGAATTATCCATTTACCAGTAGCATCAATTTCTTTATCAACTACAGCGTCTATAACACCCCCTACTTGAGCAATTCGCCCATTTTCAATCAGTACATCTCCACTCTTTTGCCATCCTCTATTGATTATTGTTCCATTTTTAATCAGTATCCGCTGCATTATTTTCTAGAAATTTTTGTTTGATGAATGTAGCCTCAAAATATAAGTTTTTTGCGACTCCTATAGCGCTGGAGCAAAAAATGACATAATTACTTTTTTATATCTAAACCTAAGAAGATAACTTTGGAACAAATTTTAACCTTGTACTGATGAAGAATTATCTAGACAACGATTTTAAACTTGGCATATTAGGCGGTGGACAACTGGGAAAAATGCTTTGTAAAGAAACCAATGAATGGAGTATCAATACCCATATTTTAGATAGTTCAGCAAGTTTTCCCGCAGCAGCTAATGCAGGTACCTTTGTAGAGGGCAATTACAAAGATTTTGATGATGTAGTGGCTTTTGGGAAAGATAAAGATGTCATTACCATAGAAATAGAACACGTCAATGTAGAGGCACTGGAGGTTTTAGAAAAAGAAGGTGTCCAAGTACATCCTAGACCAGGTGCCTTAAAAATCATCAAGGATAAAGGCTTGCAAAAGCAATTCTACGCAGAACATGATTTTCCAAGTTCTCCTTTTCAACTATTTGAAAACAAAGCAGCTATTATTAAGGCACATGATCAAGGCTTGATAAACATACCCTTTGTTCAGAAATCACGTACGGCAGGCTATGATGGTAAGGGTGTATTTGTAGTGAATACAAAAGAAAAGCTTGAACAAGTAATGGATTGTCCATCAGTCATAGAGGATCTGGTTGATATAAACAAAGAACTTGCAGTCATCGCTGTTAGAAATACCAAGGGAGAAATAAATACATTTCCGGTAGTTGAAATGGAGTTCCACCCTACTGCGAACTTGGTTGAATTTCTTCTTTCACCTGCAAAGGTGGATACTATAACTGAAGAAACATGCAAAGTCCTTGCAACTGAATTCATTGAGGCATACGAT
>CAJXMP010000123.1 GCA_913056515.1 uncultured Lewinella sp. | reverse complement strand
GACCTGCTGGGGTAATCCTATTTAAACTATATATCGCCTCTATTTCCTTCAAATAAGCACTCAAGTCTTTTTGTGGTTTTGATTTGATGTATTCAAAAATAATGATGGGCTTGTTGTCTATATTTTCTAGTTGTAAGCCTTGAAAAACTTTAACCTCAGCACCTTCTACATCTATTTTGATTAGCTTAGGAGTGCATTGATGTTTATTCAGTATCGATGCTAAAGTACATACTTCAATTTGATGTTGAGTAGCTTGAACATCTTGATGCCATGCTTCTCCTTCATAAATGGATGCTTCTGTAGTATTGTATTCCGAAAATTGAAGTGGGTATTCAAAAAAAGTGATCTCCCCATTACTTGCTCCTGCAGCTTTCGGAATAGCTATAATTTGATCTTTTTGGTTAGTATTTTTTTGAAGTATGCTAAACACAGTAGGGCTAGCTTCCAAACTGAGCACTAGACCACTTGGTCCTATTAAGTGACTGGCCAATAGAGTAAAATACCCAAAATGTGCACCCACATCCACAAAATGCATGCCGGGCTTTAATTGCTTGATCAGGAAATGAGCTAATCGAAGCTCAGATGGATGGGTCTTTGCTCCTAAAAGAAAAAGATCGCTTCCTGCAGGTAAATCGATTAGCATATTTGCTCCAAAGAATAATGCTGTTGATTTGATTTGCCCTTGCTTGGAGGAAGGGTATATCAGTCTTTTATGCCACTGAAATTGAAGGTAGGAACTAGGTCGGAACAGCAACCGCCTCCAGAAAGCACCTTCGGCTACCTCTTGCGCTTTTTTTAATGCTATCAATAACTTTTTTTCCTCCATGAGGCAAAATTACGAATTGTATTCAGATTACCGCTTGAGTTTGATTTTTTTCATCCGAGCAGGAATGAAGCCTGTTCGCTCGGATGCGATTAAAGCATGTTGGTCGTCGATCCAGTCTACGGATTCAAATTGGGTTATGATGGGTAAAAATCCAATTCGGTATGCTTTACTTTTTCCTGAGAAAACAGCCCCATCGTCAAAATCATAAAAATGATATAATCGAGTCTTTGAACGAGGGAAAAATCCCAATAGGAGTTTGAAATTATAACTGATAATAAGGCATTCATCTCCCGTTGGATTAAAAGCTGCACCTGTGACTACTAGCTCTGGAAACTGGAAACTATCCCGCAATTCAATGGTCTGAGGTTTTTCTAGTTCCAGCTGATAATGTTTACTGTAGTAATTGCCCGCTCGCATTTTGTTTTTGGAAAAAAAATGTAGACTTCCATGGCTATAGGCCAATGATTCTAAATCATAATTCATCCAGGGTCTGCTTGGCTTGATTACTTTTTGGTCAGGGAGTACAATACTTAAAGAGTCTATTTGACCCGACGCATGGATTTGATATATCTTTAGATCCGTTCTGCAATTACAGTTATTGCCAAAATCGGCAATGAAAATTCTGCTTCCATCAGTAGCTAATGCCTCCCAATCTTTATTTTGAATCTGACTCAATAAGACTTGATTATAAACTTGACCTGCCGCATTGATATAATATAAAATAGGCTGATCACCACTATCATTAATAGCTAGAATACTGTCTTTATTAATTAAACAAAGTCCCGAAATCTCTTTTACTGTATTCGGTAAAAACTGTCTTTTTTTGAATGGGTTTTGACCCCATACACTACAAGCTATTAAGAGTAGTAAAAGTGTGATACGAGTTTTCATGCAGGATGCTTTGCAGCAATTTTTATCTGTGCTAAGTGATGCTCCCCATGCCAATGAAGTTTTTTAAATAAAGCTTCACAGCTAAAGTTTTGATCGGATGCTGGATTATAGAACGTTCTGTTTCTTTCCGAGGCATTCAGTGTACTGAATAAATATGCGGCTCTTTTTTGAACCCCTTGCAGGATCAAAATGGAGTAGCTAGGGTCTAAATCCTGAACATCCGCTTGTTTAGTCCAGATATTTTCAGGGAAAGGAACCACAGTAGGATGATCGTCGGATAAGGTTAATTTGAGCCTAAAGAGCATTGTCAAATGGGCATCAGCTAAATGATGGATAATCTCTTGTATATTCCAAGATTCGGGTCTATATAAATGGTTGTATTGCTCCTTGGATAGGCTTTTGAACAACTCATTTAAGCGATCACCTAAGCTCTGGACCTCTTGAATAGCTAATAATCGCGTTTCATCAGTCCAAAGCTGATTTCGATTTAGTTTACCAATAGGATAGGTTCTCTCTTCTAGCGTGAGCATGATTATTTCTTTTTAAAGCGTTGTATCAATTCATCTGAAGCCGTAAATGGTGAGATTTGATTACGAACAACTTGTTCTTTTAATTTGGGATAAAGACTGGCTACTTCTGGATGCTCCAAGAACGTGTTTAAGACTTGTTGTTGAAGACTTTCCTCTAACCAATAACTGGCCTGTTCAGCTCTCTTTTTATGGAAAGAATCATTTCCTTTAACTTGTTCTATATAGGCCTGAATTTGGGATTCAAAAGCCTGAATGCCTATTCCTTGTAAACCTGATACAGTCATCACTTGGACCGTCCAACCATTAGATTTGGGTGGCAGTAAGTGTAAGGCATTGGCATAGTCCCTTTTTGTAGCTTGGGCCATTTTAATTCTGTCCTCGTCAGCTTTATTGACCAAAACAATATCAGCCATTTCCATAATACCTCTTTTGATCCCTTGAAGTTCATCTCCGCCTCCAGGAAGTAGGAGTAAACAGAACACATCCACCATAGAGTGTACTGCAATCTCTGATTGTCCAACTCCAACTGTTTCAATAAGGATACGGCTATATCCTGCTGCTTCACACAACATGATTGTTTCTCTTGTCTTACGAGCAACGCCTCCGAGTGAATCGCCAGCGGGAGAAGGGCGGATGAATGCCATAGGATGCCCAGCAAGTTTCTCCATTCTAGTTTTATCACCTAGAATGGATCCTTTACTGATTTGACTACTTGGATCGATGGTCAATACCGCAATTTTTTCACCAGCTTCAATTAATTGTGATCCGTAGGCCTCGATGAAAGTAGATTTTCCCACACCGGGTGTTCCGGTAATTCCTATTCGGATGGAATTTCCCGTAAGTGGCATGCATCGTTCTAATAGCTGTCTAGATAATTCTTGGTGTTTGGCATGGGTGCTTTCTATCAGGGTGATAGCTTTGGAGAGTTGTACTACATCCCCTTTTTGGATACCAGCCCATAGACTATCTATATCAAAATGGACCTTCCTTTGAAGTTTATTCAAGTTTGGATTGATAGAACGGTCTGGTGTGTTTTTTTGATCCAATTTGTAATAGTTATGGAGGGTTTAATGCACCTCTTTGATTTATGATTTATTTAGTACTTATCATAAAATAATACTAATCTTTTAATTGGAGTTTACCTTTTGGCTCTTTTTTAAGTCCTTTGAAGTAGATCAGTACAGTAATACTGATTTAGAGAGGGGATAGTTTCAAGGCGCATGAAATGCAATTACCTGACCTTGACAGGCTATCCCTCTTGCTCATTTATTTACCTTTGAAGTTCGGTTTTCTCTTTTCTAAAAAGGCTTGAACGCCTTCTTTGTAATCTGCTGTATTAGACGCAGCCGTTTGTAACAAATCTTCTACAGCAAGTTGCATATCCAAATCATTGTTCAACGATTTATTCAAAGCCCGCTTGGTCAAACCTAATCCTACGGTAGGCATCTGTGAAAGCTTTTGTGCAAGTTTCATCGCTTCATCCATGAAACTATCGTCACTAAAGCTTTTGTAAATCATACCCATTTGTACGGCTTCTTCAGCGGAGACCTTTTCTCCTAACATCATTAGTGCTGTAGCTTTTTGTCTACCAATTATTCTAGGTAAAAAGAAGGTGCCTCCAGAATCTGGGATTAATCCAATTTTACTGAAAGCTTGAATAAAGGAAGCGGATTGAGCGGCAACAGTAATGTCGCAAGCAAGGGCAATATTGGCACCAGCTCCTGCAGCTACACCGTTGACGGCACAAACAATGGGTTTTTCTATATTTCGAATACGTTGGATAATTGGATTGTAATGTTCTGTAATAATCTTGGTTAGACTTGGACCACCTTCTTCTGTAACTTCTTTTAGGTCCTGTCCAGCACAAAGTGCTTTACCTGCTCCTGTGATTAAAATGGACCTAACTTGTTCATCCTTTTCACAATTGTCTAGGACTTGTTGGAGCTTTAGGGCCATTGGCCTATTAAAACTATTAAATGATTTAGGCCTATTCAGTGTGATAACTGCAACTTGCTCTTGAATTTCAAATAATATAGACTCTTCCATGGTAGAGTTGATTTTTTAATAATATGGTTTGGCTTAAAATCGGATTGTATTGCTAATAAATGAAATAACTGCTATAAAACAGCATAAAAATTTAATTTATTCCTGAACTAGCTCTTTGTTTGAATCCTATTCGTATAATTGTATCATTATTCAAGTATTTAAAAAACCTATTGATGAAAAAAATCATGTTTAGTGCATTAGCACTTTTCCTCTCAATCTCGATTCAAGCTCAAGAATTCAATATTGAAATGACGGGCTTCTCTAAAAAGAAAATTACTTATGTAACCATGGAAGATGGTTCTAAGATGGAGATTAATCCACACAGAATCAAATTCAAGAAAGGATTGATTGAGGAAGTTGTTATTAAGAATGATGCAGGAGAGAAAGAGACCATCCCAATGGATGATATCAAGGAAATGTATATCCCTTTCAGTGATTTGGCCAAGATAAATGCACTTACTGAAACAGTGGGTAATTTGAACAAAGCATCCAATACAGATATTAAATCAGATATCTTAGAAAAAGGATATGGTTACTTTGTGAAGTCTGAGGTGATGATAACCAAAAAGAAAAAACGTACCCTACTCATGCAGGTACTTAATCCCACCTTTGCCTCTAAGATTATGGTCTTTATGGATCCATATGCTGCTGAAACTGGCGGTGTAGGTGTAGGTGGTATTCAAATGACTGGAGGTGATTCGAAGTCGTATTACATCAAAATAGGCGACGAAGTAGCTTACAGACTCTATAAGAAGGATTACAAAAAAGATTTTGATCAGTTATTTGGGGACTGTAAGAAGTTGCAAAAAAAGTACAGTAAAGTAAAATGGACTGATTTTGCTCAGCATGTATATTACTACACCAATTCCTGTAACTAAATAATAAAGCCCGGCTATATAGTCGGGCTTTATTATTTATAGTGTTTCAATATCTGCTATTTGCTTTGGAATAGGATCTCCCAATATGACACTGTCTTCCGCTCGGATAAGAATATTATCTTCAATTCTTATACCTCCAAAGGATTTGAGTGCATCTAATCGCTCATAATTAATGAAATCATTGAATTTACCTTCTGAACGCCATTGGTCAATAAGTTCAGGTATAAAGTATATTCCTGGCTCCACTGTAATAACATTACCAGATTTCAGTTCTTTTCCTAATCTCAAATAGCGTGTACCAAATTGATTAGATCGTTTAGTGTTTTCATCGTAGCCTAGCAAATCTTCACCTAGGTCCTCCATATCATGTACATCTAGCCCTATATGATGCCCGAGGCCATGAGGAAAAAATAAGGCGTGTGCGCCTTGTTCAACCGCAGCTGCACTATCTCCTTTCATTAAACCTATTTGTTGCAGGCCTTCAGTAATGATAGTTGCAGCCATAAGGTGGACATCTTTATATTTTATACCAGCCTTACAAGCGCGTATACTATCTTCCTCTGCTTTTAAAACAATACTGTAGATATCTTTTTGCAGGGAGGTGAAGGAACTGGACACTGGACATGTTCTTGTAATATCTCCAGCATAATACATGCTATTTTGAGCTCCAAAATCTCCTAAGACCAGTTGCCCCTCTTGAAGGGTGTTTCCATGATAATGATTATGTAGGGTCTGTCCATCTTTACTTAATATGACTGGATAAGCGAGTCCCTTACCTTGGGCGTATGCTATTTGTTGAGCCAAACCAGCTAGTTCGGCCTCTTTTACGCCCGCTTTTGCTCCTTGCATGACAGCAATATGCATAGCTCTTGTAATATTTACTGCCTCCGTCATCTCTACAATTTCAGCAGCGGATTTGATGGATCGCTGCGCCATTACTGCTCGAATTAAGGCCTCTGAAGCTCGTTCTTTAACAGCACGTACAGGCATATCTAGCATTTCTGCTAACATAATTTGATTTTCAAAGCGGTAAGGAGGTAGGTGATGTATAGATTGACCACTTTGCCTGGCTTTTAAAATGGTAGCTGACAATGATTCTGGTGCTGCAGTATACTCTACTCCACACGACGCAGCAAGTTCTTTTATACCTGGTATGGGACCTTCCCAAACAATATCATCAATACCTGGATCATGCCCAAATAGAGTGGTTTTATTTTGGTCTACATCTATGATAGCTGCCAATCCTGGTTTGTCTAAACCAAAGAAGTACAGAAAAGTAGAATCTTGCCTAAACGGATACGTATTTGCAGCATAATTCATCCCTAGGTCTTTATTGCCTAGTAGCACAATCGATCCAGATCCAAGGTCTTTGGCTAATCGGCTTCTTCTCTGTGCATAAGTTTCTTTAGTGAACATATTTTTAGTGTTTATACTATTTTTTGGTGGCTTGGTCTATTGAATCAGTCGAATTTAGTGAATATTACTTAATTTGAAGAAAACTTCATATCAAGTAATTTGAAAAATCAAAAGTAGTGCAATGGGTTTATTTGACGATATAAAAAAAGCAGTATGGGCTGCCAAGTCTGTCGGGAAGAATAAGATGAAGGAAGCCGGTAAAAATATGCAGGAAGCTTCTAAAGAAGTGAATCAGGAAATGAAAGATTTTGGTGAACAAATGGTTCAAACCGGTAAAGATGCAGTTGATGCGGCTAAACATTTAATGGAGGATGTACAGAAAAGTGCTACTAGCCCAGATCAAGAGCCTAAGGAAAAGCAAGCCGCTGAATCTTCGGAAGAATCCACCAAGAAGTCTACTACTCAACAAGTGACTGAGGCTATCGACCAAGCTGTAGAGAAGGCCAAACCCTATGTAGATCAAGCTAAAAAAGCGGCAGAACCCTATGTAGAGAAGGCTATGGATTTTACAGAGGAAGTTGGCAAGGAAGTTATGGATAAAGGCGGAAAGGTAGTCGATAAAGCGGCTGATGTTGCAGAAAACCTAGGTGCTAAAGTGCTAGAGTTTGGAGAAATACTCAAGGATCAAGCCAAGGAAGTCAGTGGAAAACTAAAAGAACAAGGCAAATCCTTTTATGAGAAAGCCCAAGAGGAAGCTAGAAAAGAAAAGGCGAAAGAAGACCTCATTCAAGAAGCAGTAGATAAACAAAAAGCTGAAGACCATCAAAGGGCATTAGATGAGATGGCTAAGAAAGCGGAACAAATGAATCAAACGGGTAATCAAGCGCTGGATAATATCAAAAAAACACCTGGGCTAGACGGATTTGATGATTTTTTCTCTAAGGCTTCCAGATTTGCAGATGGGGATTACCACAATACAGGTAAACAGGAAGAAGACATAACTATTGATAAAACCAATAAAAAAGATCGACCAGATCAAACTGGAAAACTACCCGGATTTAAGGATAATGATGGCGATGGCAACGAATTGATTGATGATGCTATTGTAGAAGATTAATGAATGAATACAGAGCTCCGAATATATTCGGGGCTTTTTTTAGCGCTATAATGACAGCGGTTGTATTGGAGTGCCTGCCTTTTTTGTAATTTTGTTTTAATGAATGGACTTCGAATTAAAGATGGGCACGGTAGAATAATCAATTATCTCCGATTGGCAGTTACTGATCGGTGTAACCTGCGCTGTCAGTATTGTATGCCTGCAGAAGGAATAGATTTTCTTCCTAGGAAAGAGCTATTGTCCTATGAAGAGATGCTTAGATTGGTCTCCATCGTCTCTGCCGCTGGTGTCAAGAAAATTCGAATTACTGGTGGAGAGCCTTTTTTAAAGAAGGATATCGATTACTTTCTTAGATCCCTTAGACAAATTGATTCGCTAGAAAAAATCCATATCACTACAAATGGGACCCTATTAGATAAGTATCTAGACCTGTTACAAGACATTAATATAGATGGTGTTAATCTGAGCTTAGATACTTTAGATGAAGCGCGTTTTTTTGAAATTACTAGAAGAACAGGACTAGAGCAGGTTAAAAAGATGATGGATAGACTGATAGAGATGTCCATACCATTAAAAGTCAATATGGTGGTTATGGCTGGTAAGAATACTCAAGATATTATACCTATGGCCGAATTAGCCAAAACACGAAATATTCAAGTTAGGTTTATCGAAGAAATGCCCTTCAATGGGGGGGCGGGATTATCTGGTCAAGCCTTGTGGA
>CAJXMP010000122.1 GCA_913056515.1 uncultured Lewinella sp. | reverse complement strand
AAGGTATGTTTAGATTTAGCGCCAAATTACAGAAAAGACGTACGGGCGAATTTAGGTTATATACAGATAGAGTTGGGAAACTACACCTCAGCGATACAATACTTGGAGGCCTACTTAGCCAGTGATATTCGAAATGAAAATGAACGTAAATCCGTTGAGCGGGTCATTCAAAATGCTACTTTTTTAAGTACAGTCGATCAAGATGTTCCTTTCGATCCCCAACCTTTAATTCAATTTAATACAAAAAAGGATGAGTACTTCCCATCCATAAGTATAGATGGCCAAGAATTTGTTTTTACACGCAGAGTAGTTTTAGGAGATGCTTTAAATGAGGATTTTTTTAGAGCTACACGAGATGAACAAGGGGAGTGGACCACTCCAGAGCCTTTTACAGCAATGAATACCTCACTTGATGAGGGGGCTAGATCCATTGCTGCTGACGGTAAAACAGTAATCGTTACTTATTGTAATCAAAAAGGAGGACTAGGTTCCTGCGATTTGTATTCAGCAACGTTCTCTAATGGAAAGTGGTCCAATTATAAGAATATTGGCGCTCCAGTGAATTCAAATAGCTGGGAGTCTCAACCGGCTATTGCAGCTAATGGTGAAAAGTTGATTTTTTGCAGTAATCGACCAGGAGGGTACGGAGGCAAGGACCTTTGGTTGACCACTTTAGATAGTCTAGGTCAATGGACCGAACCCACTAATCTGGGACCAACAATCAACACACCCTATGATGATAAAACCCCATTTCTTCATCCAGATGGATCTACCTTATACTTTATGTCTGATGGTCATCCGGGCTTTGGGGGATTTGATTTGTTTATGGCGCGTTTAGGAAGTGATGGCAACTGGCAAGAACCTAAAAATTTGGGTAGTCCCATCAATAGTAAGATGGATGAGGGATTAATGGTCGTGGACTTTCAGGGAGAACGGGCGTATTTCGCTACAGACCGACCACTGGATAGTCAAAAAAAGACTGGTAAATATGCTGATTATGATCTGTATGCTTTTGAATTATATCCAGATATACGCCCCAATCGAGCCGTATTTGTTCGGGGAAAGGTATTAGATGCACAAACTAAGGCGCCTCTTCAAGCTAAGATTGAATTGTATGATTTAAGAACAGCGGGTCAAGCCATTACTAAGTTTACCGATACGGATGGTTCTTTTTTGTTTGTCTTGGAGGATAATCGAGAATATGGTGTATTCACCCAAGCTGACGGCTATCTAACAGCGTCTATCAATTTCAATTTGGTCGATTACGATGAAGAGACTCAAGACGGATTAGAGTTATTGCTTACGCCAATAGCTACATTGGAAACCAATAAGCAAAATATCTTAGAGAATGTCTTTTTTGAATCGGGGCAGGCGACCTTACAAACAAAATCACTTCTAGAGCTAGACCTTCTAGCTACTTTAATGCTAGAAAATGACTTTAGAATCAAAATCATTGGACACACAGATGATATAGGCGATGAAATGGACAACTTAGCTTTATCCCATGCACGTGCAAAAGCAGTAGTTGATTACCTAGTTGCTAAGGGCATTCCTGAATCTAGATTAGGATTTGAGGGCAGAGGAGAGCTAGAACCTATCGCAGATAATAACACCGAGGAAGGTAGGCGAGCCAACCGAAGAACTACTTTCTTGGTTTTAGATTAGCGCAAATTCAAACCACCGAAAAAAATAAAATCAACTTTTTAAAGCAGCTTATCCGTGATTATGTGATACTTACCCGTTAAGTTTTGAGGTCTTTTCTTATTTTTGCGCACTAAATCCAATTTAATATGGGGCGCAGGAGAAAGAAAAAAATATACCACGATATAGAGATTACGGGCATTGCCGATAAGGGCAAAGCGGTAGGACGTACAGCGGAAGGAGAGGTGATCTTTGTCAAAGGTGTAGTACCGGGCGATGTGGTTGATATTCTTCGGACTAAAAAACGCTCCAAATATGTGGAGGGTAGAGCCATTGAAATCAAGTCCTACTCAAAAGAACGAGTAGAGCCATTCTGTGAGCACTTCAATTATTGTGGCGGGTGTGATTGGCAGCAAATGACTTATGAAACCCAGCTCCAACACAAAGAAGATCTAGTGAAAAATGCTATCCTTAGACTTGGAAAGACGGAGCCGCAGGCCTTTTTGCCTATAGCCGCTTGTGCAGATACTACTTTCTACAGGAATAAAATGGAATATAGTTTTTCTTGTAAAAGATGGTTGAGTCCAGAAGAATTGAATGACGAAACTATTTCCAACAAGGAAGATGTATTAGGCTTCCACCCTAAAGGTGCCTTTGATAAGATTATAGATATCAAAAAGTGTTGGTTACAACCTGATCCATCTAATGAAATTCGATTAGAATCTAAGCGTCTAGCTATTGAACAGGGATTGACTTTTTTTGATGCTTACTTGAATGAAGGTTTTATGCGGAATATGATTATTCGCTTGGCTTCTACAGGTGAGCTTATGCTGATCTATGCCTTTTATTCCAATGAACAAGAACAGATAAAAACCTTTTTAGATGCCATCATAGAACGATTCCCACAAATCACCTCATTGTTTTATGTAGTCAACCCTAAGAAGAATGATTTCTTATTGGATTTAGACTTTGAATTATATCACGGTAAGGACCACATCATCGAGCAATTAGGGAATACTAAGTTTAAGATTGGACCTAAATCTTTTTTCCAGACCAACTCCAAGCAAGCTAAAGTCTTGTATGATCAGGTGGTAGCATTTGCTGGTTTGGATGGCACACAAAATGTGTATGATTTATATACAGGTGTAGGTTCCATAGCATTATACGTATCTGCTTTTGCCAAGCATGTGGTGGGAATTGAAGAAATACCAGCTGCCATAGCTGATGCAAAAATCAATATGGCTATGAATCAAATCGAAAACTGTACATTTTATGCTGGTGATGTGAAGGATGTTTTGACAGATTCTTTTGCCCAAGAGCATGGTGCACCTGATTTGGTTATTACTGATCCACCTCGAGCAGGTATGCACCCAGATGTGGTAGAAATGTTCCTAAAGTTGGCTGCACCTCGTATTGTTTATGTGTCCTGTAATCCAGCTACACAAGCTAGGGATATCCAAATGCTGAGTGAAAAATATGACTTGATAAAAGTACAGGCAGTGGATATGTTTCCCAACACACACCATGTTGAGAGCATCGCATTATTAGAACTCAAATCCTAGTCCCATAAAGGAAGGTGTTCGAGTTGTATCGCTTCTCCATAGAAATGTTCTGCGGTTTGTCTGAACGAATCTGTTAGGTCGGATACATAGAACTTATGTTTGCCTTGCTGTGGTCCTGGATTCAGTAGTTGTTTTTCTGTTAGTATCTGTTTGACCATATCTGCAGCAACTTCCGACGATTCCATAATTTCAATTTGAGGTCCCAAATAGGCTTGGATGGACGACTTGATGAGTGGATAATGGGTGCAGGCTAAAAGCAGGGCGTCCATATCTTGAAATCCAGGATCTTTGAGGTAGTTCTCAATGATGGACTGGCTGATTTGATTATGCACAAAGCCTTCCTCAATCATAGGAACAAACAAAGGTGTGGCTAATGCATGAACATCTAGCTTATCTTGACCATCTTTAAGCGCTTTTTGATATACGCCCGAACCTATAGTCGCCTTAGTTGCTATCACACCTACTTTTGAATAGGATTTATTTAAGCAAGCCTGGACTAAGGGATCTACCACATTAACGAAATGGGTGTTTTCCTGAAAGAAATCTAGTAACACTTGCGATGCAGCTGTCGAGGCTGAGTTACAAGCGACAACTACCATTTTACAATTTTGATCCAATAAAAATTTAGCAATTCGTAGGCTGTAATAACGGATGGTATCGCTAGACTTGTCGCCATAGGGTAGGTGTGCAGTGTCCCCAAAGTAAATGAAATCTTCTTGGGGCAGTGCAGTAGCAATAGCATTAGCTACAGTAAGGCCGCCTATACCGGAATCAAAAATACCTATGGGTTGCTTGGACTTCATATCTGGAAATATAAAAAAAACTGAGGGTATAAAGCTATACCCTCAGTTTGAATTCAGTACTAAAGTGAATCATTACAGTCTAGACTGAACGATGCTTGTAATATCCAATGCTGGATTAGCATATAGGATTACACCTCCAGCTCCACCTCGGTTGATGATGTAAGTGTATCCTTGTTCTTCAGCAACTTGATTAACAATACCGAAGATTTTTTCTTCTAATGGTGCAAATAAATCAGCCTGTTTTTGTGCTAATTTTTGCTGGCTTTCTTGAGAGAATTTCATGATTTTCTCTTCATCAGCTGCTAGTACTTTATATGCTTCTTCCTCCTGCACTGGAGATAATTCTCCGTTTTGGGCTTTAAGCGCATAGTCTTGTTGCTTTTGCTGAAAAGCTTCTACTAGTTGCTTGTATTTATTGTCCAACTGAGTTGCATAAGCTTCTAAGTTAGCCGTTAGTTGTTTTACTTCGGGAAGCGCTTCTAGTATAGTGTTGGTATTTACATAGCCAACTTTAGCCTCTTGAGCAGTTGCCGTAAAGCTCCACATAAAGCAAACTGCAAGTAATAGCATTAATTTTTTCATCGATGTCATACTTAAAATTTGTAGTGGCCAAAAATACTAAAATTATACGCTTTCAGCTTCTTAATTACCTAATTTTTGAAGGACTTTATCGGTAACATCAAATTTTGCATTCGCAAAAATCATACCGGATGAGGATCCTTTGTCAAAAATGAAGTCATATCCTTGATTATTCGCATAGTCGGTAATCGCCTGGAAAACTTCAGCTTGTATAGGCTCAACGAGTTCTTGACGCTTTTTGAACAACTCTCCTTCTGGACCAAATTTACGCTTTTGCATTTCTCTAACCTGCTGTTCTTTAGCTATGATATCGTCCTCGTATTTCTTTCTTTCTTGATCACTCAATAATACCTGTTCAGCTTGATATCTATTGTACTGACTCTTAATATTATCGTATTCTAGAGCTATCTCTTGTCTCCACTGAGCAGCTATCTTGTCTAGCTCTTCTTGTGCTTGTTGATACTCCGTAATACTATTCAGAATTTTTTCCATGTCGATGTAAGCAATGCGTTGGGCTTGAAGCGTCGAACCCACACTTGTTGCGAACAAAATGATTGCGGTAAATAAAATGGATTTCATTTTCATAATACTCGTATTTATTGATGATAGGAGTTGTTTGTGTTTATTAGATATTTATCTAATGCCAAATTTAATCAAATATTCTATTTCAGAATTTAATTAAGCGTTAATGTAGCTGCCCTATTCGGAAATGATTTAACAAATTCGCTAAAAACGGCTTATTTCCTTGAAAACTATCTTAATATTCTATCTAAGGATTAACAATACTTTAATGCACAGGAAGCGGTATTATGGAATAAATCATGACTAAGAACAATAGCCTGAAGCGATCTTTTTTTAAATTTGTGCAAACATTGGACTATGGCTAACGAAACTATATTAGGTAAGGAGCAACTTTCTATCGAGGCTTTGCAAGATATCTTAGCAAGTGGAAGCTCCATCAATATTAGTGCCGGTCTTTGGGATGCTGTGCAAACCTGTAGAACCTATCTAGATGATAAACTAAAGGATAGTGATCAACTGTTCTATGGCATAAATACAGGCTTTGGTTCGCTTTGTGATATTGCTATATCCAAAGAAGAGATCAGCCAATTGCAACATAACTTAGTTGCTTCACATGCATGTGGTATGGGGGATTTGGTACCTGCAGAGATTGTGCGTATCATTCTGTTGACCAAGATTAGGTCATTGTCTTTTGGTTATTCCGCCGTCCAACCTGTTGTTTTGCAACGCTTGATGGATATGTACAATGGAAATTTATTACCTAAAATATATGAATTGGGTTCACTGGGGGCTTCCGGTGATCTAGCTCCATTAGCTCATCTAAGTTTACCTTTATTTGGAGAGGGTGAGTTGCTTCAAGATGGGCAATTTGTTCCTTCAGATCAGGTATTGAAGGAAAAAGGATGGTCTCCTTTAGCCTTAGCGTCAAAAGAAGGTTTAGCGCTATTAAACGGAACGCAATTTTCCTTGAGTCATGGCCTTTGGTCAGTTATGCAATTCAAATATTTGTGGAGTTTGTCCATGCTAACCGCAGCTATTTCTGTGGAAGCCTTTGGGTGTAGATTGAGCCCATTTGATGATAAATTACATCAGATCAGGCCGCATAAAGGACAAATCAAGGCAGCGAGTATCATTCGACATTTACTGAAAGATTCTCACTTGGCGCATAACTTAGCCAAAGCCTCTGTTCAAGATCCATACGCATTCCGATGTGTACCTCAAGTGCATGGTGCGAGTTGGGATACCTTACAATATGTATCCTCTGTTTTAGAGACCGAACTGAATGCAGTTACAGACAACCCGAATATTTTTGTAGAGGAAGATGAAATCCTTTCTGGAGGTAATTTCCACGCGCAGCCGCTTGCCATTGTACTTGATTTATTGGCCATTGCTGTAGCGGAGATTGGTTCTATTTCAGAAAGACGCGTATATCAACTCATTTCAGGGCTAAGAGGATTACCTGCCTTTTTAGTAGCCAATCCAGGCTTGAATTCAGGATTGATGATTCCTCAGTATACAGCCGCATCTATTGTGAGTCAAAATAAACAACTTTGTACTCCTGCCAGTGTAGATTCCATAGTTTCATCGAATGGACAAGAAGACCATGTAAGTATGGCTGCTAATGCAGGAACGAAGTTGACTAAGGTAGTCAAAAACCTAGAGCGACTATTAGCTATTGAATTTATGACCGCTACACAAGCACTCGAGTTTAGAAGACCTGCTCAGTCTGCCCCATTCATTGAGGACTTAATCCAGTCTTATCGAAAAGTGGTTCCATTCATTGAACAGGATAGAGTCTTGACACATGATATGCACGAAACCATGGCATTTCTTCGTTCACAAGAAAAGGCTATTTGCGCACAGGTATTAAACCATTAATTAACTCTGATCCATAAACACTTATTATGAAGGCAATTACTGCAAAGCAATTGAACTTGTATTTCCTCCTTGGCATTTCTTTTTTGTTGGCAGGATTTTCTTATTCTTGCGGCACTCAAGGTGCTCGGGGATTCAATGTTTTTTCCTTAGAAGATGAAATGACTTTAGGTCAACAAGTAAAAACAGAAATAGAAAGTAATCCACAGGAGTATCCAATCTTACCTGAACAAGGCAATCAAGAAATATATACTTACATTCGAGGTTTGTCCAATTCTATTTTGAATAGTGGTCAATTGACGCATAAGAATGATTTTGCTTGGGAGGTTAAGATTATTAAAGATGACGAGACTTTAAATGCTTTTTGTACACCAGGTGGATACATTTATGTGTACACTGGATTGATTAAATACTTGGATAGTGAAGACGAGTTGTTGGGTGTACTCGGACATGAGATTGCGCATGCTGATTTGAGACACTCTACTAGGCAATTAACCAAAGTAATGGGCTTGCAAGTCCTAATGGCTGTAGTTTCAGGCAATTCAGATCCGACCATGGTGGAACAGATTGCCTTGGCTTTATCCTCGCTTAAATTTTCTAGAACGCATGAGACGGAGGCAGATATGCATTCTGTACATTACTTATGTAATTCTGGATATAATGCAGCTGGAGCTGCAGGATTTTTCAAAAAGATTCAAGGTTCTGGAGGGACTCCACCGGAATTTATATCTACGCATCCAGATCCGGGGAATAGAGTAGAGCAAATCGAATTGAAGGAGCAAGAATTGGGATGTAAGGGCTCGAATACCAACCAAAGCCGATATGAGCAAAAGAAGAAGTTATTATAAGTTATAAATCTTTTATTTTCAAAAGCCTGCAAATCATTGCAGGCTTTTGTTTTTTACTGTATTTTTGAAATACATCCTAGAAACTAGCTTGAAATGATCCAGAAGTTTATTGCACTGACATGCGTGCTTTTCTTTTCTTTTTTTAAACCGCTTCTTAGCCAAGATCTCAGCCGTTTAGATCTTCCTGTGAACACGGAAGATAAAGATGAAATCCTACCTGTAGTCAATGCAAAAGACAATGCCATTTTATTTACAAGAGTGGGTGATCCTGACTTTAAAAAAGTATTAGTAGTAGAAGGGAATAATGTTTATGATCAAGATAAATGGATTGCTGATTCGGTGTTAATGGACATCTACAAGGATTTAGGAGATCAGACGGGACTTGATCCTGAGGCATCTGTTTTTAACCAGGATATCTTTATTGGATATCTAGATGATGTTGGAGCAATAAAGAAGCTTGTGCATCCAAATGCACCATTGAATAATGCATTGCCCAATGCTGTTTTGAGCTACATTCCAGATTACAATCGATATATAGTCAATAATATTTATTACCAGTCTGGAGGTATGTCC
>CAJXMP010000121.1 GCA_913056515.1 uncultured Lewinella sp. | reverse complement strand
AGCCAATCCCATGCCTAGTACATCTACTATCCATTTTTCTAACATGGTACAACCTGTTTGCATCAATGCCAAGCGTTCCAATTTACTTTTATCTTTTTGCTGAGATTGCTTGGCCTTATAAGCTGTAGACTGAAAATCGGATTTTTGCTTGTCGAGTGGAATAAGTTTGGTTATAAAGGCAGACCAATTAAATACCTCATCTTCATCTACCTTAAATTCTGGATAGTATTCTTTATACCTAAAAAAAAGGTCTACACCATGGGAACAGGGATTAGACGGCTGAGCACAATTACAATAGAAGGAACCATTGCTGAGATCCCAAACTTGAGAATATACTTTTAATCCTTTAGACTTAAATTGGCCAGCAAAGTAACCTGGTTTGCGAAAAAAAGACAGCCAATATTTAGTCATTTCTGGAGCCAAATCTGCAGTCTCATCCTTAGACCGAATCAACTTCTCTAATGCTTCAATTTCCATACCCGCAGTTTACAACCACTTTGACAACAAACTAATAATCTTGAGTTTCCATTTCGTGAATGGATAGCCCAATAAATCTACAATGGAAAAATAAGGTGAAGTCTTGACAATACTTCTATGATTTGAAAACTCCATAAAACTATACCATCCCTTAGAACGACCCATACCACTATGTCTCGTTCCTCCAAATGCAAGGTAGTAGTTCGCTAGGTGTATTAAACCGTTATTGACAACCCCTCCTCCAGAACGAGTTTGTTCAATAAAATAGGCTTCTTCGCGGGCATCTTTAGTATAAATATAAGATGCCAAACTATCGGGTAATGCATGAATTAACCGAACTGCTTCATCTAACTCTTTATATACTAGGACTGGTAAAATAGGGCCAAAAATCTCCTCTTCCATAAGCGGATGATTGGGATTTTTTAATAAAACTACAGTGGGTGCCATATATAACTCAGAACGGTTCGATTCACCGCCGATCAATAGTTCTGCGCCACCTTCCTGTGCAGAATCCAACATGCCTTTCAATCGGTCAAAATGGTGTTCATTGACTATTCGCGTGTAATCCGAACGCTCTCTATTACCAAATAATTTTTGAATCTCTTTTTTAAGCTGGTCCAAAAATTCACTTAGGATGGATTCATGAACTAACAAATAATCAGGTGCCACGCAAATCTGGCCATTATTGAAAAACTTAGTAAAAACTATTCTGGACGCAGCCTTCGAAATATGGGCTTTTCCACTGACTAAAGTGGGTGATTTCCCACCTAACTCCAAGGTTAAACCCGATAAATGTTTAGCCGCACATTCCATAACGATTCGCCCGACTTTAGTAGATCCTGTAAAGTACATATGCTCAAAAGGTAAAGCCAATAGTTCTTGAGCTACATCTGGCCCACCTTCATATAATTGCACCATACTGGAATCAAATACTTCTGCCAATATACTTCGCATAATTGCTGAAGTATGTGTTGCAAATTCAGAAGGCTTTAAAATCACCGTATTACCTGCCGCTATAGCACCTATCAAGGGAGCCATACTTAATAAAAAAGGATAATTCCAAGGCGAAATAATTAATACCCGACCTTTTGACTCATACCGAACCCTAGATTGAGTACCAATCATGTATATCGGATTCTTGATGGGTTGATCCAGCATCCAAGTGGATAGGTTTCTTTTGATATGCCTTAGCTCTGAAAGCACTACAAATACCTCAGAAACCATAGCCTCTCCCTCACTTTTGCCTAGATCTTTATACAAAGCAGTGCAAATAGCTTGTCTATTGGCCCAAATCACTCGATCTAATTGCTTTAAATATTGCTTTCGCTCGGCCGATTTGCTATTACCAAATTGGTATCGCTGACTAGCTTGTAATTCAAATCCTTCTTTTATAGTATGATCCATTATACACTTTACATTTAACTCGTCCAATCTAACAAATAAATAGAAAAAAAGGTCATCCTACTTGATTCAACAACAAACTACTTCAGATAATTAAATCCACTTATCTTTCTTAATCTCCTTGAGCAATAATAAATTTGCAAAAAAAAGATGATTCGATTCATTGTATCTATACTAGGCCTATTGGTATTCCAGTTTCAAACGGTCGCACAGATATTTCCTGGACTTGATGGAGCAGCACTACAAATGGCGCTTGTAGATAATTATAAGCCAGATTTTGTATTGAGTAGTGCAGGCTCAAAAGATAGTTTATATGCAGTAGTTGAAAACATCGACGGGAAAGTGGAATGTGTTTATACTGGATATCAAGTCACTTTGGACCTGAATGAAGATCCTTCTCAATTTGTTTTTGCCCAGAATTTAAATCAAGAACACGTTTTCCCAAGATCACAAGGTGTAGACAATACACCAGCTGAATTTGATATGCACCACCTGTACCCAAGTCGAGTGGATGTCAATCAAGACCGAGGCTCTTTACCTTTTGGTGAGAGTGCAGATAACCTAACCAACAAATGGTTCATCAATACCAGTACAATAGGGTCTATCCCAAGTTCTAATATTGATGGATATAGTGAGTTACAAGAAAATGTAACCTTTGAACCTAGAGAAGATAGAAAGGGAGATATAGCAAGAGCTATGTTTTATGTCTACGTAATGTATAATGACCTTATAGATCAAGAATACTTTGAATCGCAAGTAGAAACGCTTTGTGATTGGCACCATATCGATCCTGTAGATGAAAGAGAATGGAACAGAAATGCCCTCGTAGCTACTTTCCAAGATGATAAACCCAATCCTTTTATACTAGACTGTACACTGGCTTCAAGACTTTTCTGCTCAGCGCCTACAGAACCATGCATGGATTACAGCGTCAATACTAACGAACTGGACTGGAATAATACCTTTAGTATTACTGTATTGAATAATGGAAACCTTGCTCCACAACTCCATATCCTCAATCCATCTAAAACCAACTTGTCTATTCAAATTATTGATTTAAATGGAAGGGCTGGTTTTAATAATCAATACCTTAATCACTCAGAAATTCACTTGATTCCAAATTTTGATTTTCAATTAACAAAAGGTTTGTATTTTGTTATTGTTCAGAATCAAATTGGACAAACTAAAGCAGCTAAACTAGTCATTCCATAACCAGATTAATCCTACGATGAAACGACAAGCACTAACCTTAACCATTCTTTTATTTTTCTCGGTCCTAACGTTTGGGCAACCTGCTACAATTATTTCAGGACCAATGCCTGGACATTCAACTATGCGAATGGTGAAAGTTTGGCTACAAACAAGCCAGCCAACTGCTGTCCAAATCGAGTATAAAGCTCAAGAGGACGCTATAGATTCCTGGCAACAATCGGAAGTCATCCAAACGCAAAGCGAGACCGAAAATATTGCCATTTTCGAATTAGATACAGAGCCTGGAATCACTTATACCTATCGAGTTTTACTGGATGGTGTACCGGCAGATTTAGAAAACCAATTAAACTTCAAAAGCCAGACCCTTTGGCAATACAGGACTGATCCACCAGCATTTACCTTCGGACTAGGTTCCTGCACCTACATCAATGAACCTCCATATGAAAGACCGGGGAAACTATATGGTGACAACCTAGATATCTTTAGAACCATGAACAATGAAGCCATGGATTTCTTCCTTTGGATGGGAGATAATATCTATTTAAGAGAGGTTGATTATGACTCCAAGGCAGGTATATTAAAAAGATATAATCACATGAAGCAACAACCTGAGCTTCAATCTTTCTTCCAAGGCAGACATCATTATGCGATTTGGGATGACCATGATTTTGGACCAAATGATTCAGACCGATCCTATATTTTAAAGGAAGATGCCTTAGATGCATTTGAGCTGTACTGGGCCAATCCAGGATATGGCTTAACGAAAGGAAGAGACGGTATTTGCAGTAATTTTAAATGGAATGATTGTGAGTTCTTCTTACTAGATAATAGATATTTTAGATCCCCTAATAAAAGAAAAAACACAGATCACACTATCCTAGGACAGGAACAATTAGAATGGTTATTAGATGCCTTAGCCTACTCCAATTCAAGTTTCAAATTTGTGGTGATTGGAGGTCAAGTCTTAAATACGGCAGCTGTATTTGAAAATTATGCGAACACTCATGCAGAAGAGCGTGATTATCTAATTAAAAGTATACAGCAAGAAGGCATCAAGAATGTAATCTTTTTAAATGGAGATAGACACCACACCGAACTTTCTATGTTGGATGAGGAAGGTTCACCAGTCATGTATGATTTCACTGTTTCACCTTTAACATCTTCTGCATACGACGCACTAGATGAGCCCAACGATAATCGAGTAAAAGGGACCCATGTTGCCGATCATAATTATGGATTAATTGAGGTAAGCGGTCCATTTAGGGATCGAACCTTAAAGTTTATCATTAAAGATAAAACAGGACAATTACTTTGGGAGTATAGTATTCAGCAACAATAAAAAAAGCTAGCCTGCGATTCAGGCTAGCTTTTTTAATCTCTAGTATATTTCCACCTTCTATGCGACCATAACCAATCGCTAGGTTTATGTTTAATTTCTTGCTCCAGTATACCCATGTACTGCTGAATCAGATCACTAGGACCTAATGCCCTTGGACTTGCATGAATCAATTCAAATGTAGCCTCATAGTAACCCCTTTTCACCCGCCTGATGTACATATAATACACCGGATAATCGAACTTCCTTGCATAATGATCTGCACCATGCAAACAAGCGGTATCTCGTCCAAGAAAATTGACCCAAATAGCTTTTTTTCTACTGGAAGGATGTTGATCAGACATCATGATGTATACAGCAGGAAAATCGGGTGGATTATTCATGGTCGATCGAGTATCCTTTATCGGAATCAATTGCAAACCAAAGCGGCTTCTTCTTCGTCCAACGAACTTTTCAATCAATTCAGCCCTGAGGGGTTTATATACCCCTAAAACTTGATGCGATAAAGGAATAGGTATGGTTAGAACTGCCCACTCCCAATTACCATAATGTGCAGGCATCAAAAACACATGTTTCCCTTGATCATAATCCGCTTGTAAAACTTCAGGATTCAGATATTTAAAGCGCCGATTTAATTGTGCTTTGGACATAGAATACCCTTTGATACCTTCCAATAGGATATCAGCTAAATGCGTATAAAAATCTCGAACAAGCTTAGTTTTTTTGGAAGCTGACCAATCCGGAAATGATTTATCGATATTCTCCAGTATAACATCTTTTCGGTAACCAATAACTCGGTATAAAACAAAGGCAGTAAAATCCGATAGAAGATATAAGACAGGGAAGGGCATGATCCAAAATAGAAAGACCAATAATCTAAATCCAATTAATCCTACAATCTGCATGATTCTTCCCTTTAATTTTCCATGCAATCTACATTGTTTTTTGTATCCTTGTATAATTACAAGCCGCTATTTTTTTTAAAAAAACATTGGATAATGCTCGATTTTTCAGATGCAAGAATTGCCCTGTTAGCAACCCATAGAGTAGGTAACAAGAGTAAAAAGGAAGCCAATTTCATTTCTACAGAATTGATAGAAATGGATGGGGTTTTAGAAGATGTCATGTTTAGGTTCTTTGTCAAACCTTTAAAAAAGGCCTATGACAAATACCAATTTACCCACCATGCTGACCTCAGCCATAATGAGCTTTTTCAATATTGTCAAGCTATTTTCAATGATCAATCTGTGCTTCATGAGCAATCTATTCATATGCTCAACCATTTGTATGAACAGGCAGACCACCCGAACATCAAAACAGGAGAACTGTATGTAGCATTCTTTAGAGACATCTTGTATGAAGATGAAATGCTGAATGGAATCGGCATTTTTAAAACTGAAAAGCGATCAAAATTTCTAAGAATTAATGAGCAAAATCAAGCGCTAAAGATAGAGGCACATGAGGGAATATTAGCAGAAAAAATGGATAAGGGTTGTATTATTCTAAATACAGAAGAAGGCGATGGTTACCGCATCTTTTCGTATGACAACAACAATTACGATACTTTATATTGGTCTCAACGATTTTTGAATGTGGTACAAATTGCGGATGACCACTTTCACACCAAGCAATATGTAGACCTGTGCTCTGCCTTCTCAGAATCCGTTATTGCCCCGCTACAAGACCAATCCAAAAAGATTGATTTTATATCAAGATCAGCGGAGTATTTCAATAATCACGACATCTTTGATGTAGATGAATTCACCACTGAACTAATGCCTTCCCCTCAAGCCAGAGACCAATTTGAAGATTGGAGGACTGACTTTGGTTTAGAAGAAGTACAACAATTCAATATATCAAAAGCGGGATATCGAGAGGCTAAAAAAGCCTTCAAGGGATTGATACAGCTAGACACAGAAATTGAAATCAAAATCAGTTTAAAAAATCCTGAAGAAAAAGAACAATTTATTGAAAGAGGATTCGATGCTGAAAAGGGTATGAATTTCTACAAGGTCTATTTCAATGAAGAATATTAAAGGGAACTTATACCCTCAAAATAACCTTGATATTTATAAGAAAACCCACCTAAACTATAGGTCAAATCTTCTAGCTCAACAAAAAGCACCAAAAAACGCAAAAAAGCCCTAAGAATATTGGATTCTCATCGGGTAAAATTAATGTAAAGTCCTTCAAATTTAGTACCTTTGATACATGGATAATGCAGAAAAGAATATGTCTGGAAATAATAATTACGATGCGGGGAATATTACCGCATTGGAAGGATTAGAAGCGGTAAGGAAACGTCCCGGAATGTATATCGGTTCTACCGATGGAAAAGGGCTTCACCATTTGGTTTGGGAGGTCATTGATAACTCCATTGATGAGCACTTAGCAGGACACTGTTCCAAAATTGAATTGATTGTACATAAAGATAACTCCATAACCGTAAAAGATAACGGACGTGGTATTCCTGTTGGAATGCATGCCAAACTGAAGAAATCAGCACTAGAAGTAGTAATGACAGTTCTTCACGCAGGTGGTAAATTCGACAAGGATACCTACAAAGTATCTGGTGGTCTTCACGGTGTAGGGGTTTCTTGTGTGAATGCACTTTCAGCTGACTTAAGAGCAGAAGTACATAGAGACGGTAAAATATACGAACAAGAATATAAGCAAGGGAAACCGCAATACGATGTGCGTGAAATCGGCACTACCGATATCACAGGAACATTCGTAACATTTAGACCAGATCCAGAGATATTTGAGACGCTGGTGTATCAATTCGATACTTTGGCAACTCGTATGCGTGAGCTTTCATACTTAAATCAAGGTCTTACGCTTGTCATCACAGACGAACGTGAAACTGATGAAAAAGGCAATTTCCTGACTGAAACCTTTTATTCTGAGGGTGGACTATCCGAATATGTAAATTACTTGGATGAGTCGCGTACTAACTTGATGGAAAACCCTATTCACGTAAAAGGGAAGGAAGAAAATGTTGAGGTAGAGGTGGCCATGCAATACAATACATCCTATTCTGAAAACTTGTATTCTTTTGTAAATAACATTAATACAAGAGAGGGCGGTACCCACGTAAACGGTTTTAAAAGAGCTATCAATCGTTTGTTTAAAGCGTATGGGGAGCAGGAAGGATTCTTTAAAAAATTAAAATTTCAAATCTCTGGAGAGGATTTCAGAGAAGGATTAACAGCTATAGTTTCCGTTAAAGTACCAGAACCACAGTTCAAAGGTCAAACTAAAGGAGAGTTAGGTAACTCAGAAGTTACCGGAATCGTATCCAGAGTAGTCGGAGATATTCTTAAACACTGGCTAGAGGAAAATCCATTACAAGCTAAAAAGATTATTGATAAAGTAATCATTGCTGCAACAGCCAGACATGCTGCGCGTAAGGCAAGAGAAATGGTACAAAGAAAGAATGTACTTACAGGCTCTGGTCTTCCTGGTAAACTAGCTGATTGTACCTCTAAGAACCCAGAGGAATGTGAAATCTACCTGGTGGAGGGAGATTCTGCAGGAGGTACAGCTAAGCAAGGTAGAGATAGACACTTCATGGCCATTCTTCCGCTTCGTGGTAAAATATTGAATGTCGAAAAAGCCATGGAACATAAGATCTATGAAAATGAAGAGATCAAAAATATGTTCACTGCACTAGGTGTTCGAATTGCCGAAAATGATCTAGGAGAACGCGTGTTGAACATAGACAATTTGAGATATCATAAAATCATCATTATGTGTGATGCCGATGTCGATGGATCTCACATTACTACTTTAATTTTGACCTTCTTCTTCCGCTATATGAAACCACTTATTGAAGCAGGATATATTTATGTAGCTCAACCACCATTATACATGGTGAAAAAAGGAAAACAATTCCGTTACTGTTGGAATGATGAGGAAAGAGAAGAAGCTATTGCAGCTTATGCAGGCGGAAAAGAAGATGTCAGTAACGTAAAAGTTCAACGATACAAAG
>CAJXMP010000120.1 GCA_913056515.1 uncultured Lewinella sp. | reverse complement strand
ATTATCTATGATGATTTATCTAAGCAAGCAGTAGCTTACCGTGAGGTATCCTTACTTCTTCGTCGTCCTCCAGGTCGTGAAGCATATCCTGGTGATGTATTCTACTTACACTCTCGTTTACTTGAGCGTGCTGCGAAGGTGATCAACAATGATGATATCGCAAGAGAGATGAATGATTTACCAGATTCTCTAAAAAATGCAAAAGATGCTGACGGTAACCCAATCGTAAAAGGTGGTGGTTCATTAACGGCACTTCCGATTATTGAAACACAAGCGGGTGACGTATCAGCTTATATTCCAACGAACGTGATTTCCATTACTGATGGTCAGATCTTCTTGGAGTCAAACCTATTCAACGCCGGTGTACGTCCAGCGATTAATGTAGGTATCTCGGTTTCTCGTGTAGGGGGTTCTGCACAGATTAAGTCAATGAAAAAAGTATCTGGTACTTTGAAGCTTGATCAAGCTCAATACCGTGAACTTGAGGCATTTGCTAAATTTGGTTCTGACCTAGATGCTGCCACTCAATTAGTTATTGAGAAAGGTAAGCGTAACGTGGAAATCTTGAAGCAACCTCAATATTCACCACTTTCAGTGGAGAAGCAGGTAGCAATCATTTACTTAGGTACTAAAGGTCTACTTAGAGATGTCCCAGTAAACAAAGTTAAAGAGTTCGAGGTAACTTTCTTAGCTAGTTTAGAGCAACGTCATCCTGAGGTATTAGACGCCTTTAGAGCGGGTAAGCTTAATGCAGACGACTTGGATAAGGTAACTGCTTTAGCGAATGAATTGACTGCTCAGTACAGAGCATAATAATATATGGTTCCTCCGGATCAATCGGTTCGGAGGTTACCTTTAAGTAAGAAATTGATCTATTGCTAATTGCTATATAGTAAAGCATTAAAAGATGGCTAATTTAAAAGAAGTACGCGAAAGGATTACATCTGTTAAGAATACTCAACAGATTACAAAAGCGATGAAAATGGTATCTGCTGCCAAGCTTAGAAGAGCTCAGCAAGCTATTACTCAGATGCGCCCTTACGCTAATAAACTAAATGAAATCCTTAAGAATATCCTATCTAATCTAGATGGTGATGTTGCTTCTTCCTTTGGTGATGCAAGAGAAGTAAATAAGGTTTGCATGGTAGTAGTTACTTCAAACAGAGGTCTTTGTGGTGGATTCAACACGAACATCATCAAAGCTGCTAGCCGCAAAATCAATGAAGCATATCTGGCTCAACTAGAGGCTGGTAATCTAGATATTATTTTCATTGGAAAGAAAGGTTATGACGGGATGAAAAAAGTATTCCCTCAAGCCAATATGAATACAGAGTATTTAGAGTTGTTTAATGATTTATCTTTTGATCATGTAGCAGCAGTATCACAAATGCTTATGGATAAGTTTGAGCAACAGTCTTATGATAAGATTGATGTGGCTTATGCTAGCTTTAAAAACGCTGCTGTACAAGAGCATGTTTGTGTTCAATTCTTACCAGTAGAAAAAATTGAGGCAGATGAGAATGAAACATCTGGCCACAAAGCAGATTATATTTTTGAGCCAAGTATGGGTGAATTATTGGAACACTTAGTTCCTTCCATTCTTCAGACTACTTTTCAAAAATTCCTTTTAGATACACATGCCTCTGAGCATGGTGCGCGTATGACTGCAATGGATAATGCGACTGAAAATGCACAAGAATTATTGCAGGACCTTAAGATTTCATACAATAAAGCACGTCAAGAAGCTATTACCAAAGAGCTCTCAGAAATCGTTGGTGGTGCAGCTGCATTGGAGTCTGCTTAAACAAAAAAATAAAGAACTAAAAAGGGTTGTCTGTTGCAGGCAGCCCTTTTCTTTTTACTCTTGTCTTTAGCATATCCTATAACTTTGTTTGATATTCCTTATTCAAGACTATATCTTTGCAGCAAATACATAAAGAATGATTGCTATAATTCCGGTTGCGGGAGCAGGTAAAAATCTTAGACCTCTAACATATACTCAACCTAAACCATTAATACCGGTTGCAGGAAAGCCAATCATTTCATTTATCATAGATGATTTATACGATGCTGGAGTTAAGGACTTTGTCTTTATCATCGGTTATTTGGGGGAGAAGATTAAGAACTATATCACAGAAAATTATCCTAAGCTCAATACCACGTTTATCAATCAGGAAAACAGGCTAGGATCTGCTCATGCTATCCATTTAGCCAAAGATGTGGTCGATAAAGATGAAGACTTAGTGATATTCTTTGGAGATACTATCTTAAATTTTGACCTAAAGAAAGTGCTCAAAAGTCCACACAATTCAATCGGAGTTAAAAAAGTATCTGATCCGCGATCGTTTGGTGTAGCATCTATTGGTCCAGATGGGAATGTAAGTAACCTAGTAGAAAAGCCTAACATTCCATTATCTAATCTCGCATTGGTTGGATTTTATAAGATTAAAGATACTCGCCTATTATTTGAGAGTATTCAAAATAACCTTCAATCAGGCGTTAAATCTGAAGGAGAATTTCAATTGACGGATGCGCTAATGGAGATGGTGAGTAGAGGGGCAGAGATCAAAGCAGAAATGGTGGACAATTGGTTTGATTGCGGTAGAAAAGAAATCCTGCTCGAGACCAATGCCTTGATGTTGGAAAAGGATGATTTTCAAACGAAAGAAATTCCGAATTTAAACAATTCGATCATCATCCCACCGGTACACATTGGTGAGGGATGTGTAATCAATGATTCCATCATTGGACCAAACGTAACTATTGGAGACAATAGCAAGATTTCCTCTTCGATAATAAAGAATTCTATTTTAGGGAATTTTGTTCATATCAATGAGGCCGTACTGTTTAAATCTGTAATTGGCAACGACACTTCTATTACCGGATTACGCCAATCCCTCAATATTGGTGATAATACAGAGATTGACTTTAGGTAATGGCTTAAAGCATCTTTATTTCATCTTCAGCGATAAAAAACGCACGTTTTTCAGATGCTCTTTGATCGATCATAGGGCCATTTTCTAATTTGAGTACACCTCTTGGGCAGACAGCAGAACAAATGCCACAACCTACGCAGGAAGCCCGAACGATATCTTGACCTTTTTCTGCATAAGCACGTACATCAATTCCCATCTCGCAATAGGTCGAACAGTTTCCACAAGAGATGCATTGAGAACCGTTTGTTGTAATTCTAAATCTTGAAAAGAACTTTTGCTGTAATCCCAATAATCCTGCCATAGGGCAACCAAATCTACACCACACCCGGCTACCCATGATCGGATAGAATCCTACTCCAACTACTCCCGAAAATGCAGCTCCAATGAAGAAACCGTAGAATTGTTGAATTTTATAGGTTTGAATAAAGAATAAGTCATTACTCCCAAACGTGAAGTAGGACAAACCAATACATAGAAAAACTAGACCTAGTAGGCAAGCTCCAATAATGAATGCTATTCGATTATGCTTATTAATCCATTTGTCTCGATTATAGAATGTGATACCAGCAAGGCTTAGCATTAGAATGGTAAAACCAATCAGGAAAGATTCTGTGGTAACTAAATATCGTACTTCTTGCGCCCTATAATTATAGATTACGGCTATGGTCATGATAAAAGCTAGCACTAATACTAAGTGTATCGACCAACGTTCTATCTTCCACGCTTTTACCGATTTATCGGACAAGTGTCGGAATGGATCTCCAGCAGTCTCTGCAAGTCCACCACAACCACAAACCCAAGAACAATACCACCGTTTCCCGAAGAAGTAGGTCAAAATTGGAGTGACCAAGAGAATCATAGCTACTCCAAAAATCAGCATAAATAGACCTATATTTCCAGCGTTTAAATATCCATTGATATTCCACGTATCAAAGAAGTAGTAATTCAGGGGCCAAACATTTTTGAAGTCGTTATAGGGTAGGCTCATCGCTTCTAGAATAGCGGGAATGATGAAGGCAAAACCTAATTGAAAAAACATTACTGAAATAGTGCGAATAACTTGATATCGATTATGCTTGTATTTGGCTATGAACTTAATCCCAAAAACTAGAATAGCTAGGGTATATAATGTCCCATATACAAACCATTCCGATGCAAACTTCTCCGGTCCCTTTAGCAGCTGGCTCAAGGGATCAAAAAATCCGATTAATCCCGAATTAGATTGCCCATTTACGCCTAAGCCAAGTAATTGCGGATACCAATATAATAGCACATAAAATGTAGTGATAAAAATACCTGCTATCCAGGCAGTTGTGCCCCTATTGGTGAGTCCACTTAACCAGTTATAATCATTTTTGATTCCTGGAGTTTTGCCTATATACGTACCTATGGTGTACAATATCACACCTAAACTTATTGCACCTAATGAACTGTATAATAGGATTTCAGAATAGTTCTGGTATAAGCTAAAGAGTGAAAAGGTTATGATAGCTATACCTGAGAAACCAATAAGCAACCCTATATTTTGTAGGGTATTCAACGGTCTTTTGGAAGATTCAGTCAGTGAAAGACTTGGATTGATTTCGTTCATGATTAGCTATGCTTTAAAAAGGTTAATACTTGGGATAGTCTTCCATTCGATTGTAGCTTTAGCTTGGCTCCGCTTTGCTCATTATATATATGGACCAGATGCTTTTCATACGATTTAAAAAACTCTGGATCAAAATTGGCTAAACTAAGATTCTGAAGAACGGTTTCGATAGAAGTTTCTTCAGCAATCCATTTTTCACAGACCTCCTGTCTATATCGGATACCTAGCAAATTAAATCCTAGTATAGTACCGGTTTTCTCCTCATAGACTAATCGTATACTCTTGTTTTTGGAAGGATGTTTCCAAAAGATATGTTTGATTCCAGGCATCTCTTGATTAGGCACAAATCCATACACTTGATATTCGATATCAAAGAATTTGGCAGAATTAAACCAGATACCTGGGTCATATGCTTTTTGAGCACCTAAGATATTATGAGCTACCAATTCACCCATCATTCGTCCCGTGTACCAAACAGGTTCTACTGCTTTTCTTCCTTTAGTAGGATTTCTTAATTCCGCGCAATCCCCAATAGCATACACATCTGGAATACTGGTTTCTAAAAAGGAGTTAGTAAGCAAGCCTCTGTTTTTTTCTATTGATGTGAAATCAAGGAAAGAGATATTAGGTTGTACCCCCGTTGTAATTCCCACTAGCTGTGTATTGATTTTAGCTCCATTTGAGGTTAAAATCATCTTTACTTTTTCTTTATCCCCCCAGATTTCCTTTAGTTCTGTTTGGAGTTGAAGGTCAATCCCTTGTTCACTAATGTGCTTATTAAGTATTTCCGATTCTTCAGCAGGCAATACATTATTCCAATAACCCGATTCTCGAACTAACATGGTTACTTGTATTGCTCTAGAATGTAGCATTTCGGCTAGTTCAATTCCTATAAGTCCTCCTCCTACTATTACAGCATGTTTGCAGGTTTCAGCATGACGTTCTATATTTTCTAAATCTTGTAGGTGGTATAGATTATGAACACCATCTAAATGCGACCCTGGCCAGCCATACATGGTTGGTTTGGACCCTGTTGCAATAATCAACTTGTCATACGCTAAAGTATGGTTGTCGTTAAATTCAACTTGTTTGTGTTCAAACTGGACGGTATTGACTCGTCCAAAGTGTAACTTGATATTATGTTGTTCGTAGAATGATTTGGGATGTGGGACAATATCTTGTACGCGCATGTGACCCATAAATACATACATCAGCGCAGTTCGAGAAAAGAATAGTTCAGATTCGTCAGATATCACAATGATTTCATGATCAGAAAGTTGCCTAAGTGTTTTTGCAGCTGTTATTCCGCTAATGCCGTTTCCAATAATGACTATTCTCATATTCTGTAGATGAAAGGACTTTAATTTTGAGTTGTGATTATCTGAAATATAACAAAATGGTTGATTAATTCAGCCATAAAAAATCAATGCTTACACAACCTATTTGGCAGAATAGACGTCTTTATTGTGTATGATTTAGTTAAGAAGCGTTAAATTTTGGCATTTATATGTCCATTTTGTCCTATACTTTAGGAAAAGTATGGTTGAATAGCTTATCTTAAGACTTACACAAAATAGAACTTTATTGAATATAGACTTTTACACAGTATTATTATGAGGCACTTTTTACTATTCCTTTTATGTATACCATTTGCAGTATTCGCACAAACTCCAGTAGATATTACTGCTGAGGCGGGTGAAACTCAAGTTGATTTTATAGCTGATATAACGGATACTTGGCAAGAGCTTATCGATCATGGTAAACTGACTAATCTAACTAATGATGAGTTAAGTTTAAAGTGGTCTTATACAGTGCAAGATGCACCTGCAGATTGGGTATTCAAGCTTTGTGATGATACAGGTTGCTACCCTAGTATTACAACAAATACGTTCGGTATTGATACTACTTTATTGGTTGCTGCTGGAGATGAGTCTT
This sequence comes from uncultured Lewinella sp., assembly GCA_913056515.1. Lineage (GTDB taxonomy): Bacteria > Bacteroidota > Bacteroidia > Chitinophagales > Saprospiraceae > AM-2324. The sequence goes on along the minus strand of CAJXMP010000120.1, from coordinate 1,977 downwards.
TATGGGATCTTCATTTGAATCATCTAGGGGTAACAGGTGATGCGGTAGTTACTTTTGATATTTATGATGAAGCTGACCTGGATAATGCAATATATTCTCAGACATTCAATGTAACAGTTACTGATCCTGTTTCTACAGATAATGTTCAGGCTAAGATTAGTAAGTTGAGTGTTTATCCAAATCCAGTGCGTTCCACAATAAATATTACAGAGATGTCTATTGTTGATGAAGTAGTGATTTATAACCTTCTTGGAAAACCTGTCCGTACTTTCGATGTACAATCATACTCAGAGTTGAATTTGGATGGACTACAAGACGGGGTGTATCTCATTGGAATGTATAATAATGAATTGGGGCTACTTAAAACAAGTAGGATTCTTAAAAAGAATGCGCGTCCTTAATTTCAATCAAGGATAAATAAAAAAGGCATCAGATTTTCTGATGCCTTTTTTATTTATGATGGAAAGTCTACAAATATCCTAGGAGTTTCATACAATCTGATTTTGACCTCTTTATCTGCTGGTATCCTTCCAATAATAAGTTCATGTATTAGAATAGCCAGGTTCTCTGTTGTTGGATTCTTTTCTTTAAAATAAGGTGTATCTAGATTTAAATTTTTGTGGTCAAATCTATCTTCAACTTCTTCTTTTATAATTTGCTTCAATTGACCCATGTCAAATACAAATCCCGTATCTTCATCTACTGATCCGATAATGGTGACTTCTAGCTCATAATTATGTCCATGGAAATTCGCATTGGAACAAGGTCCAAAGACTTTCCGATTGGTTGCTTCATCCCAGTGCTTATTGTATAAGCGATGGGCAGCGTTAAAATGAGCTTTTCTAGTAAGTGCAACTTTCATAAAGGATGTACTGGTTAATAGTTAAGACACCATAAAAATTATACAAAAAATCCAATAAAAGGTTTAATATAGACTTTTATAGGATTCCTATGTAAGATATTCTAATTGATACAATATGGTTTTCAGAGATTTTCCTGGTCAATCTACTCCTGTTGAACAATTGAGTCAAATGATTCAAGCTGATCGGCTACCGCATGCCCTTATTTTTGCTGGACCAGAAGCTTGTGGAAAACTTGGTGTCGCACTAACCCTGGCTCAATCTATTCTTTGTAAAAACCCTGATGAGGATTTAAATCCTTGTGGACAGTGTAATCAGTGTATTAAAACCAAAAAGCTGGAACACCCCGATTTACATTTTTCATTTCCTTATGCGGGTAGTAGCTATCGGAGTGATGATTTTGTAGCACAATGGAAGGAAGCCGTGCTTAATAATCCTTATTTGAGTTATAATCAATGGACTGAGGTACTAAAAATTGAGAATAAACAAACCAAAATCTATACCACCGAATGTAATAACATCATAAAGAAGTTGAGTTTTAAGACCTATGAAGGCAGTAAGAAGATTATGATCATTTGGATGGCAGAATTCTTAGGTATAGAGGGTAATCGATTATTGAAACTAATCGAGGAGCCACCTGCAGGGACTCAATTCATCTTGATTGTAGAGCAGACAGAAAAAGTGCTAAATACTATTTTGTCTCGCTGTCAGTTAATAAAATTTAATAAAATTTCTGATATTGCCCTTGAACAACATTTGCAGGAAAGATTTTCTTTACCTGTTGATAGAGCTCAAGAAGTTGCTTTTTTCTCAGAAGGAAACATGAATAAGGCTATAAGCAGTCTCCAACAACCCAACAAAGGGGAATTTGACTTGTTTATTGATTGGTTGAGAAAAGCATATCAAGGGAAACCTACAGACTTGGTTCAAATTGCTGAGGATTGGGCGAAAATGGGCAAAGACCAGATCAAGCAAATGTTTAATTACGGTTTACAGTTTATCGCAGAGATAAACAGATTATCCGTACTGGGGGGCTCCCATAGTAGACTAAATGGGCCTGCTTTGGATGCCGCCGAAAAGTTGAAGCAGATTCTGAATCTTCAAATTATTGAAGAAC
>CAJXMP010000119.1 GCA_913056515.1 uncultured Lewinella sp. | reverse complement strand
AATTTTTCCTGGGCCAGTAATTCAAATAGTGATTGGAATAATTGTTGAATGCTGGTTGGTGAATCAAATATGGGTTGCGATAATAAAGGGAGCTCACCTCTCATTAAATAAAACGTATTGTCATTTAAAATAAATAGACTGTTTACAACTAAAAACACTAATGCATAAACAAAAAAAGTTGGTAGTGAGCGAAACTGCATTTGATTCGTTTTGTTTATTAAAAAAGATTTTGTCTTTAAGGTCTGCAATTATATTTTTGCAAAACTAAACCGAAAATTTAAATTATGGCAATCATTATTACCGACGAGTGTATTAATTGTGGTGCTTGTGAGCCGGAATGTCCCAATACTGCTATATATGAAGGAGGCATTGAATGGGCTATTAGTGATGGAACTAGTGTTTCCGAGGATTATACCTTAGAAGGTGGCAAGGTTGTACCTGCAGGTGAAAAACAAAGTCCTGTAGAAGAAGATTATTATTTCATTGTACCTGATAAATGCACGGAATGTGTAGGTTTTCATGAAGAACCTCAATGTGCAGCGGTATGTCCTGTAGACTGTTGCGTTCCTGATCCCGATCGTGAAGAAACGGAGGATGTCTTGCTAGACCGAAAATCAAAACTTCATTTATAAAATCAAAAAGCTCAGAATTAACTGAGCTTTTTGATTTTAGACAATTTTTTACAGAAATAAACCATAGTTTTTTTCTATTTTCAAAAGAAAAAAATGCGGCTTAGACCAATTCAATTCATCCTATTACTGTTCTTTATACCGAGCCTTGGTGCTCAAATTTCTTTCACCAATGCAAATTACTTATTACCTGGACAAACCTTTAACTCTGGTGTTGGACTTGGAATCAGTGATATGAATAATGACGGCCTTTCAGATATTATTCACTTGGATCAAGGAAGAAATCTATTTATCAGTTACCAGCAGCCTGACCAATCCTTCAATACAGTAGAATATCTATCCATGGCAAATTCTAGTCAATGGGCTATGACGGTGGCAGATGTTACTAATAATGGTTTCGGAGATGTTTTCTCTGGAGGAGTATATGATGATATAAAGATTGCAGTATCAGATGATCAAGGTATGTCCTTTGATCTAACGACCATGCCAGGTAACTCCATATTTGTACAAGGAAGTAATTTTGTGGATATCAATAATGATGGCTTAGTAGATGTATTTTCTTGCCATGATGATGCCATGTCAAAAATATACCAAAACAATGGAGATGGTAGTTTTTCGGAGGTGTTTTGGATAGATATGACCACTGTACCTGCTAGTGATAATAGTGGTAATTATGGATCCGTTTGGACGGACTTTGATAATGATGGCGATATTGATTTATACATCGCAAAGTGTAGACAAGGGGTTAATGATCCATCTGATCCTAGACGAATAAATGCCCTTTTTGTTAATGATGGGAATAATAACTTCACAGAAATGGCAGAGGAGTATGGGTTAAAAATCGGTGCGCAATCTTGGACTGCTGATTTTGGAGATATGGATAATGACGGTGATTTGGATTGTTTTATCACCAACCATGATACCGAAAGCCAAGTCTTAGAGAATGATGGGACAGGTCATTTTACAGATATAAGTAATTCAACGGGTATAGATATTGGCGGTTTACCTATTCAAGGTATGTGGGAAGATTTTGACAACGATGGTTACCTAGATATTATCGTTGCAGGCTCTCAACATTCCATCTGGAAAAACAATGGGGACCATACCTTTACGGAAGTCACCGTTTTTGACAATAACGACATGGAGTCTTTTGCCATAGGAGATTTAAACTCTGATGGTTTTATAGATGTGATGGGCGGCTATGCCAATATCTATACTTCTCCCTCGAATATTCAGGATGTCCTTTGGTTAAATGATGGAAACGATAATAATTATTTATCGGTAAATCTAGAGGGAATAATTAGTAATCGATCAGCGATTGGAGCCCGAATTGAAATACATGGCGAATGGGGTGTTCAGGTTCGTGAGGTGCGTGCGGGTGAGAGCTATGGTATCCATAACGATTTCCAACAAGTTTTTGGGATAGGTCAGTCTGAAAGTGTTGATTCCCTAGTTGTTAAGTGGCCATCTGGTATTATCACAACACTTCAAGATGTAGAGGCTAATCAAACGCTAAATCTATTAGAACAAGATTGTGAACCGCTTCAGGTCACTTTAAGCACTTCAAGCGCAGATCTTGTTTTATGTCCTGGAGAATCGATAACTATTGAAGCAAATGAATTATTCGATTCCTACACCTGGAATAATGGAGAGACCACAGCAGCTATTACTGTAACGGAAGCTGGTATTTACTATGTTCAAGTGGAGGATGATAATAACTGTATAGGCATTTCATCATCTATTCTTGTTGAAAGTCCTGAACCACTATCACCTGTAATATCTACAGAGAGTACTCCGAGTGTATGTTTAGGTACAGCTGTGGAATTGACCTATTCCAATCCAACAGATAACTTCCAATGGTCTACCGGTCAAATGGATGAAATCATCTCTGTAAATCTGTCTGGTTCATATTATCTGACGGCTATCAATGAGTGTAATGAGGCCTTCAATTCCAATACAATAGATATTGAATTCATTGAAGTAGAAACCCCAGTAGTAGATAATGATACTATTAATACCTTAGGGACATATACTTTTGAATCCAATTCTGAAAACACGAATTGGTATAATACTAATCCACCAACAGGTGCACCACTGTTTACAGGACAGATTTATGTAACAGAAGAGTTCAATACGGACCAAACCTTCTATGCGGAGCAATTTATTGATCAATCTGTAAACTTGATTGGAGGCGCCAGTGAACATAATGGTACTAATCTTTACTCAGGCGGGCAATACAATGGTATTCTTTATTTCGATTGTTATGAAGCATTTACCTTAAATAGTGTGGAAGTATATGCCGATCAAATAGGTCCTAGACGCATTCAATTAAAGGATGAGAATAATAATGTTTTAGATGAATATCAAGTGACTATCATGCAAGCGGGATGGATGACGGTTCCACTTAATTTCATGGTACAACCTGGTACTAATTACCAATTGACTACAGACCAAGATTTCAATAATAATAATTTTGGAGACAACTCTCCTTTCTTTATTAGAAGTAATCAGGGTGTTAGTTATCCATATGAAATAGGAGATGTAGCCACAATCACCACTTCAAATTATGGTGATCCATACTATTACTATTTCTACAATTGGAATGTAAGCTCAGGTAGTGAACCTTGTTACTCCGAATTAGTAGAAGTACAGGGTGTTTACGATCCAAATAGTTCTATTCAAAACCTGGATCCACTAGTTGAACTTACAGTTTATCCTAATCCAGTCGTAGATGAAATTCGATTAGAGGGTATTGCTTTAGAGGACTTCGAACAAGCTCATATAATTGATGTACTTGGACATCGAATCTCCGTAACATTAATGAAGGGGAACACCATTACTGTCCATTCACTAAGTGCTGGTATGTATCAAGTTGAATTAATCCAGGGTAATCTGAAATACACGGGTAAGTTCATCAAGCAATAAATAAAAAAGAGGAGCTTGCTTGCTCCTCTTTTTTATTTAAATATCTTTTGGGTTCCTGTCCTTCCATCTTCCGTTTCAAAACCAATAAATAATAATCCATCAGCAAATGTAGGCAAGTCAATATATGAATCCGTTTGATTCAAGATAGGAATCATTTGCCCCAAAGGATTATACACCCAAATGTGCTTCAGCTTTTCTTCGGTTGAAATATAAATTCGTCCGTCAGCTCCTACTGGATTAGGATAAACTACAATTTCGATTGATTTTGACACATTTTTTACTCTATTAATAACATCTATGGATAGGGTGTCTGTTTCCATACTTGCAACAAGTATAGGTGTTAAATCCGAGGCATCATACATGGACTTAAAGTGCTGTATAGCCGGGATTTCGTCATCTTCAAATAAAGGATTAACCCATCTTGGTGAAACAGACTGGTAATGCATTTTAGCAGATGCCTGAACATTACCTAGATAGGTACCAACTTTGATTCGATACTTAACTACATCTGATCCTGATCCTTCTACCCCATTCTCATCAAAATTAAAATCTGTATCTAAATTAGCCATTCCAAAAATAGCTACCGTATCATAAACATTATGTTGCACTTGGAAGCCAAGAGGTGGAAGTCTGTTGTCTTTTAATGTTTGATACCCGCGTTCTAAAATGGTAGTAAATACTCCATTAATATCTGCTGGAACTACTTCATACACTTGTACCTGTTCCTCTGTAGTTATGGCGTGATGATGTGGCTCAAATGAAGGGTCATATTGCGTCAATTCGTATTCCTCATTAAAAGTACCAGAATGGAATAAGGTATCACCAGTTTGTGTATCTGTTAGCACAAATTCTACGAAAGCCCTCCGGGAGGGAAATCCAGAAGGGAATTTATGCCCTGCTTTGTTTTCAATGATAACTTCAAACTCTAAGGTATCCTCAGCATTTCCGGTATACTCTACTGCTAAATCAACAGATTTTTGCTGAAGTAATTCTAATGTACTTGAAATGGTTTTATCATAGTTTTCATCTGAAGCGGTAATGCCCAAGGTATCTTTATACGCTTTCATCATTTCAAGCATATGTACATTTCCTCCTACCAAAGTGTGTTGACTATATCCAGCTCTAGGGTCTAAGAAGATATAATTAGCCGATACAACAACCGGTTCCTCTAATTCTGGTAAATGACAGGATTGGCAACTTTGACCCGATAGATTATAAGATGAATTCAACCATTCATGATAAGTCGTTTGCTCAAAATAGTAGTGTCCAGTCAATTCACCTTCAGCATCTAATGACTCTATGATCAATGTATGGCAAGACGCACAGAGCGCTGAATTACTTACATGTTCACTATATAATGGTTCAAATCCAACAAAGGACTGCATAGGGGCCGCAAAGGGCATCTCAAAAGGCCCATAGACTACCCTATTCGTATCAATATTCAGTTGCCCACCTAATAATGAGGCCAGGCCTTCTTCCGCAATCATGTGACAAGCTCCACAAGATACACCCATTTGACCTATGGTATCTTGCATCAGATCCTCCATCCCATAGTGAGTAGCACCTCGGAGTATAGCGGTATAATGGCCCATGGGAGCATGACAGGAAGTACAGGTCGTCTCAATATTGTCTTTGTGTTCAGGGTGAAGATAGGTTTCGTGTGCTACTTTTGCTTTCCAATAAGGATCTTTAGCCGAATTAGCCATCATTGTTGCTTCCCAATCTGTTTGAAAACTTACATCTTCCCCATTTGCATTGACCATAGCTAGACCATTTGGATCGAAGCTATGGCAGCCAAAACAAGCCGAAGATGGCGGAAAGATAAGGTTTGAATCAACGGGCGGCATGATGAACGATTCATCCATATGTTCTAAACGAATACATAGTGCTCCAGAAGCATCAGGAGAAAGCAAGGCGTCTTCATCAGAGATAAAAGACAGAGAGAACCCTCCAATTAATAATATACTTAAGACTATGTATTTCAACATGTTTAAAACCTTAGACTAGTTCCAATCCAAAATCGCAAAAAGGTTAAATCTTGATCTTTAACTATAAAAGCATTTTGAGAAAACTCAAATTTGAATTTCGCATCTTGATAATTGAATCCAGTAAACACCTGAACATTAGATTTTTCTACACTAAACCAATCATAGTAGAACCATAGGCCACCATAAAGGCCTCCACTTGCCTCTAGCATATTTAGAAAGAAATCACTTTCTAGGGCATTATTAAAATTCGCACTAGTATACCCATATCCTCCTTCTATTCTCATAGATAATGGTTTTCTGGGTATAGGTCGATAGCTTGCTGATCCAGCAAGTGTAACTATATATTTTTTCTCTGTAGGATCATAAGAAAATAAAGAGGTAGAAAGTCCTAGGGATGCCTTTTTGGAATGGATCACATCTAAGTTCCCTTTCAGAAAACTTGCTATAGTTAATCTTCCTGTAGCACTTGGATAAACACCTAAGCCCAAAGAAATATCTTTTGGAGTTTTAGACCTAATAGTTTTGAGTTTAGGAAATTCATAATCCGGCTCCTGATATGCATACTTGTCAACATCAGATTCTGAATCGCTATTTGCAGGTTTTAATTTGGAGTACTCATTGTAGATATTTTTAAACTGTACATACTCCACACCTTCGATGGATACAGCTTGCTGTTGATTCTGCGTTCCTGCTAAGGAATAATATATCAAATCCGAACCTAATGAATCAATATTGCAAATTAATTCATCTCCATTCTTCCAAACAATCTTTTCCGATTCTTTAATTACTGGTTTTAATTTGGAGTATTTGTTATCAATAGTTTTATACTGCACATACTCCACGCCTGTAGTGGAAACCACTTGCTGTTGATTTTGAGCACCATCTAAGGTATAGTAGATTAAATTAGAACCTAGTGAATCAATATTACAAACCAATTCCTTTCCATTCTTCCAAACAATCTTTTCTTGGCTAAATCCAATAGCAGCTGTAAAAGATAAAATCAAAGTAAGCAATAGCCTTTCCAATCTCATGTATTGATATTTTCCTTGAATATAAAAATAATAACATGCAATAAATTATCTTTTAACTGAATTCATATAAATAGTAAAAAAACATCATACTCCATGCTCCAAAAGCTTTTCATATTAATCTGTTTTCCAATACCTATTTTCAGCCAGAACCTGATTCAATACGGAGACTTTGAACAGGGGGATATCCATTCATCTATCCTGCCAAAGGGTTGGTATAGCTGTGGACATAGTGGATATACACCACCCTCTACTCATGTAACAGATACCCTTACTATTTTTGGAGTAACACAAAAAGCATACAGTGGATCACGATATATATCCATGGTGACTAGAGCTGACCAAAGTATAGAATGTATAGGTCAATTCTTAGAAAAGCCTTTAGGTAAAGATGCTACTTATCAAATAGACATCGCGCTAAGTATTTCCAAAATTTTTAAAAGCAGAATCACTTTAGATTCAAGTGAAGAGATCCCCTTTGATACCCCAGCAGACATTGAAGTCTACGGATTGACTCAAGCAGGAGAAGCTATATTAATAGGAGCTTTCTCAGATATTTCGAACACCCATTGGAAGGTGTATTCCTTTTGGTTTGAACCAAAGAAAGTATTCCATGCCATCGAATTCAGAACCTTTTATAGGTTCGACGAAATACTTCCGTACAATGGCCACATCCTTATAGATGCAATAACATTAAAAGAAACTAAAGATTAATAGACTTGTATACAAAAGCAGGAGGAATATTAAATAGGCAATAATCTAATTGCATATTCCCGAAGCTAGCTTTCACTTGTCCATAATCTAATAAAGAATATTGAAATTGTCTGAATTGTCCAGCCGGCTTAAGAAGGGATTTTACCTTAGTTAACAATTCCTTCTTTTTTGCTGTATCAAAATTAGCAATCGGCAAACAAGAAATGACGGCATCTACACTTTGCTCAGCAATACTTTGATTTTTAGAAATACATTCGTTTAAGACTTCTAGTCTATTATCTTCAATAGAACGAAGGTGCTTGACAAACTCTGGATGAATTTCAACCGTGCTTACCCTAGAATTTGGAGAAATCGCGTTAAGAATAGATCGAGTCACTGCACCATTACCGCCTCCAAGTTCAACAATATGTACAGGCTTAGAGAAGTCAATACCTTTCAATAGTTTCTTAGACAAATAGGGCGAGCTTTCCACCAAGGATCCTATTTGTCTTAAATTTTTAAACGCCTCTCTTGTTAAATTCGGTCTTGCCTTATTCATAGTGTTCAGTAAGGATATAATATCAATATATAAAAATTAACTGCTATGTGCTTGTTGTTCGTCTAAAAACTGCATAATTGGCATATCATATAGCCAAGAATTCTTGTTATCGCGTCGTTCTACAAAATGCACATAAGAAATATAATCCTGTACAACATTAATTTTATCCGAAGGTGTTACAACTAATAATTGTAGTTTAAGCTGTTTACATAGGTTCATCAGATACCTCGCTTTTTCATCATCTTGATTACTAAAAGATTCATCTATTGCAATAAATCGGAAGGATTTGGTTTGCATACCATCGGTAGTCAGTCCAAACTGATAGGAAATGGCAGACCCAAGAATGGTATAGGTCAATTGGGCTTTTTCCCCTCCTGATAACTTGCCCATATTTTCATAAGACTTCATCTTTTCTCCAGAATCCTGATAAAATTCCTCGGCAAAGAATTTATACCAGGTACGGACATCCATAACCTCTTTCCGCCATTTTTCATCTGCATCTAGCTGGTCAATTAATGGTATGATATTATTATCAAAATGGCTCTTTTTTTCCTCCAAAGAACTATCAAAATCTATAGCATTTGGCATGGCCTTTTCCAGGAATGTTCTAAAGGTCCTTTGATTGTGATAGGTGCTTTTCTGA
>CAJXMP010000118.1 GCA_913056515.1 uncultured Lewinella sp. | reverse complement strand
ATCCGCCCATTATCTATTGTAAAAAGACAGCATCCTTTCGGCCTTTAGAAGCAGGGGATATCGGTATACTTTGTGAGCGGAATAAAACGTGTTTAGATTTCTCGAAGTTGTTGGCAGAATACGGTGTAAAAGCTTCTATTGCACGGGTTGGCATCATTAATACGCAGGAAGTTCGATTGGTTTTGGCTTGCTTATATCAGTTGTTGGATAGGGGGGATACCTTATCCGTTGCTGAATTATTGTACCTAAGTGGTCAATATGAGCTGGAGGATATTTTAAAGGAACGAGCGGCTTATGTTCTATCGGGCAAGCGAGAATATGAAGAACCATGGATGGCTAGTGAGACTTGGATAGAGCAACTAGATCGCTTACGGGCTTTTAGTCAAGAATTATCTATTACAGAGTTACTTGAGTTGATTTTAGAAGAATTGCCCATTCGGGAATCCGTATCCGCAATGGATAACGCTACATTGAGATTGGCGAATTTGGAACAATTATTTGCTCATGCGCGTGTGTTTGAATCTCGCTATGCTCGTATGGGACAAGCAGCTACTATCGATGGATTTATTTTATTCCTGCAGGATTTGAATTGGAATAAAAAAGATGAGCAGGCAGCAACTTCCTCTTCTGATGCTATCAATTTATTGACTTACCATAAGAGTAAGGGACTAGAATATCCATTTGTAGTACTATATGATTTACTTCGTGCGAAAAAATCGACTCCATTTGGGATTCATATTGTATCAGAACGGGAAACTCTAGATTTGAGTGATGTCTTGGCAGATCGCTGGATTAGATTCTTACCTAATCCTTATGGTCGATCTGGTTCCAAAACCGATCTCTATAAAGCTTTAGAGGAGAGTACTATTATGGAAGAAAATACGCTCAAAGAAAAGTCTGAGCGCGCACGGTTGTTATATGTTGGAATTACCCGAGCAAGAGATTATCTAGTAATTCCGACAACGGAACATAATCGTCCACTTGCCTGGTTGAATCAAACCTATTCCAGTAGTTTTGATCCAAATGAATCGTTTTTTGAAACTATCGTACAAGTACCTATGGAATGGGAAGGTATTCCAATACCCATTGTAAAGGAAGAACTGGAGGAGGAACAGCTTGACCTAGTATCCTTTAATCAAGAAGTCCAAGATATTAAAGTGTACGATATAGAGCGAAAGGAGGGTACATTCTTGCCCTTAGAAGGTGATTGGAAAGCCTTGGCTTTAGATCAGGCTGGTGAAATTGAGGAGGCCACTTTTGAAGCTATGCCTTTTCAAGTTTCTCTACAAACTAATGCCTACTATACCTTATTACTTCGCTTAGCGAAACATTTACTAGTTAATCAGGCTAGTCATTCCAGTTTGTTGGGCTATTTGCTGGATCAGGATATGGAGCTGACTGCAGAGGAGGCAGCTGAGATGCATGATAGAGCAAGTGCTTTAGGAAGGCTTTTGATACCTGAGGGATTTACCTTAGCAGGTATTAATATCCCGATGGAATTAGAAAAAAATGGCCAAATCTATGAATTGTCTGCAGATGTGATTGTTCATGACGAGGCTGGAAATCAAACAGCTGTCCTTTGTTATATACCTGGCGAAAGTGCTGCTGCTCATGGAAGGGTGATCAAAAAATTATCTAAGCAGAAAAATATGTTGAAAGCGCACGGAATTTCTTGTCGTTTGATTAATGTGGCACGCTTACAGTGGAAAGATTTTTAATTATTATTCGATATTTTGGCGAACAAAATATACATTTAATAAATAATTGAAAAAACTAAATATAATATCAATGGCTAAGAAAGACATTATTTTGATCGCAGTTATTGTAGTGATATTGGCAGCATTATCTTACGTTATCTACGACCAAGTATTCAGTGACAAAGGTCAAATTGCAACAGTTGAAAGCAATACGCTTGCTGATCATTATGAAGAAGAAGAGGACTCTTATGGGGAATTTGAAGAAGAAGATGCCGTTTCATACGCTGATGTGGAGGATGTAGATGAATATGCAGCAGATGACATGGAGGAAGCGTATGAAGAGTCAGAGGATTATGAAGAAGACGATATTTTGGAAGATTATGCTTCTGTGGAATCGGGGAAATACATGGTTATGGCTGGTCAATTCCAACAAATGGTTTGGGCCGAGGCGCAACGTGATTTGATGGTTAAGAAAGGGTATGATCAGACGCGCATTGAGTTGTTCGATCGAGGCAGCTGGGCAGCTGTTATGGTCAATCGTTTTGATACTTATTCAGCAGCTGAATCTCTAATGAACGAACTAATAGACCAAGGTGTAGAAGCAACTATTATACCTAAGCAATAAAAAAAGCCTCCCGAATTTTTCGGGAGGCTTTTTTTACATATCCATCCAAGCTAGGACTCCACCAGTTAGATTTTTTACATCTGAGAATCCAGACTGAATCATAAGGTGTTGTGCCATAGCTGATCTTTTTCCAGATCTACAGTGTACCACTATTGGTTTAGATTTTAAATCTTCTAGTTGAGGTAATGCACTCATTATTTCTCCTAAAGGAATAAGTTTACCACCTATATTGAATTCATCATATTCGTGCTTTTCACGCACATCAATCAAAACAAAATCATCCTGATTGTCTATTTTAGCTTTAAGCTCTTGTACCGAAATTTCCATATTATCTAATGATTACGAATTTTGTTCTATGTTGAACTTGTCCAAGCTCATCTTGAATGCAAAGAAAATACATTCCCGCTTCAAGTTCTGTAACATTTATTTCATTACTTGGATCATAGCTTCCTACTTGTTGACCAGAATGATCAAAAATGATCAGTTGGTCAGTACTGTTTAATGCTACTCCTTTTAAGTTGATCATACTAGATGCAGGATTTGGAAATACCTTTAATTGTTCTGTGTCAATAGCCACTTCTTTAGTTGGCGTTTCTATCACTTCTTTTTGACCAACCACAGCTCGAATCATAGGTGCTCCTTTTACTACACCTTCCATATTTTCCCAATTATCCCAAATGTTCAGGTATAGCTTAGAAGAAATGTCTCTATGGATATCTAAACCAATGGGTATTCCAAAGTTTGCAGATGTTAACTGCTGAAATCCAACATAAAAAGTCTGCCCTGCTTGTATAGGAAGTCCTTCTTCTTGACCGAAAATATTTTTTAGGGTATAGGTCGTTAATCCTTGTAGAGTATCGAACTTAGAATCTGCATATAGGGGACTCAAGAATTCCATACTTAATTCTGGTTCATTGTCCAATTCATCCAAATAGATATGTAAGGAGAATAATTGATTTTCCGCATTTCCATTGACATGAGGAAAATGGAATTGAATAGCTTTAAGCGTGTCTTCTAAAACCGATCTAAACTCCAAAGCTAATTCTGGATTGTCTGTTTGCGGATTTTCTAAATATACTTGGCGTTCAGCTGTACCATCATCATAAGCAAAGTAATTATCTAGCTCATGGGTTCGAAAGACTTGATCATTAATAGTTATTTCTTGACCACTTAGGGTAAATCTATAACTCAATTCTAAACTAGCCTGCTCCAAACCATTTAAGGCAGGTCCAATTGCATTACGAATATCTTGTGCATTATTTGCTGGAAGCAATTTGCTGAAGTAAGCATATTCTTTTGAAGGTACATTAACCGCATCCAAAACATTTAAGTTTACAGGAATATTGGTGTTTGTTGTTGTTTCTCTTAAAAGGATATCCGAATCATTAGCTGGATTGGCCGTAAAATCTTGATGATTGTAGAACACCGATTCAAATTCCATTACAGTAATTTGAGCACCTAAATCTGCCAAGAAATGATCAATAGGCATGTGTTCGTATTCTTGTAATAAAGAATTAGGTATATCAACAAAGGCTACGTCATCGAAGGTGTCATTGAAAGGTTCATCAGCAGCTAAACGTACATAATCGATATGCCACATATCATATAGACCAACAGGGCTAACTTGATTTATGAAACGGAATTGGAATCCATCGTAGTGGAATTCTGCTGGTACTCCTAGTGTGACAAATTCGAAGGCAGGAGATTCCTCTAAATTATAGGTGCTATCGATTCCTGACCGAATCCATTGTTCTTCCCAAACTCCATTGGCATGTTTAAATTCTACTTTTAAGCTATCTGGACCATTGGGGTATAAACCATTTCCTTTTGGAGCCACATAGAATCTAAGTCCTACATCGAGGTTGCCTACATTTCCAAGATTGATACCTCTAGAGGTCATAAAGTCCGCTTCACCTGCATTTGGATAAGGACTACCTTTGTAATTGAGTCCATCTAGTGTTAGCATTCCAACAGATGGAGGATTCTCAGCCATGGTGTTGTTCACATAACCATCTTTCGATACCCATCTATCTGATGAAGGATATGGGCCGTCATTATTAGCAAAGTCATCGAAAAAGGGTAGGTCAAGGAAGTAGGATTGAACCTCTACTGGAATTTTATATTCATCACATACGCCAAAATTATCGCACAATCGGGCGCAGATCGTATCCACTCCTGCCCCTAATCCTGAATTATAATAAAAACAGGTTGTTGGTACATCGTAGGTCGTCCAATAGGTGGTTGCTATAGAGTTGTAATCATCATCACATTCAAAGAAGACATTACAAGTCAAGTCCCCTGGTAGTGAACTTGCATCCAAGCATATTTCTTCAGTTGTTTCTTCAGTTGTTTGAACGGTTGGTAGGATATAGGTTTCAGAAGGTCTTCTTGTTATGATGGTGTAGGCTCTGCTATCACAATCTCCTTGGTCTGGACAATATTCCACACAAATAGTTTCTTGGTATCCATCTTCATTTGGCGCAATGTAAAAGATTTGGTCATTCTCAAAGCTTGTAGTACCCAAATCCGTCAAATCGTCACATTCTAAGAGACTTAAAGTGGGTTCAAGCGCATAACCAATTCCAGTGGTGTCAAAGCCTATTTGGATAGTATCTCCCTGATCTACATAATAAAAAGTCCCATTTAAGTTAGGACAATTAGGCATGATGGCCTGTTGATTTGTTGGTTCTTGATGTAGCTGTTGAAGGATTGGATTTCCGGTCAAGGGGGCTTCAATCAGTTGGGCATGTGCCAAAAATGGAATACAAATAAGCAGGATTACAGGTAAATATCTAAACATTGTGCGTTAATTTGAATCGCCCAAAAAACGAAGACGAGTCTGTTATGTTGTTATTTAACAAGTCTGTGGGATATTAAATTGCAAATTTAGGCAAATATTTGTTTACCAGAGGTCACCTCAGGTAACTACTGACCTAATTGTCCTCTAAGGGATCTATTTCAGGTAGCTCATCGTCCTCATCACAAGCTAATGGCTGTTCTAAGGTTAAGAATAGTTTCACGTAGTCTCCCGACTTAACACTAGTACCAGGGTCAGGGGTTTGTTTGTATATAAAGGCCTCCTCCAAATCAATGACACTGGCATCTTCATACGCATCAAAGTTAAGTTGACTAGACTCTAGCATAAATCTAGCGGTTGCAAGCTTTAAACAAATTAATTCAGGAACCGTACGCTGTTGAATAATTTGCTTGGTAATCACGAATTCTAACGTTTCTCCTTTCTCGAGCAGAAACCCTTCTTTAAGGGCTTCTTCTGTTATTTTTACACCATTATGGGTCATATAAACAATAGATCCTTTGGCCTGCTTAGAATCGATTATCTCCTCTTTTATACTAGATTGAATACCTCTTACTTCAAGCATTCTTTTGTATGATTCATACATGTAGGCAGCATCTTTGAAAGGCGGAATTTCAACCTTAGGAGGTGTTGCTGAGCTTATCGTTAGATATACTGTTCTTCCCTCTTTTATACTTGCTCCTGGAGCAGGGTTTTGGGCAATAACTACTCCTGGCTTCAGATCTATTTTCCAAATGGAATCAAAAACCACCACTTTATAATCTCCTTTACGCGCAATCTTTTTCGCTTGATCGAGCGGCATGCGTTGCAGGTTGTCCAGATACAGACTTTTACCATGTTGCGTGTAAATATCTAGGCCTTTAGTAATTACGAGGAAAAAGGTCAAGATTGCCACTAACATCAAACCTAGGTTTTTGAGTACGAATGGTGTGGTGAAAAACAATTTTAGTTTTCCAGGTAAAGCTTTTATAAAGGGAAGTGCTGAATTAGTCCACCAGTGTTTGATTCGCTCTTGCATTAAAACCGTATTCTAGGATTTTGTCAATAAAATTGTAAGGCTTATACCCATTGATAGCTGCCTGATGGAAAATACATGTTGCAGGGGTCATACCTGGTAATGAATTTACCTCAATAATGATGGTTTCTGCAGTATTGTCTTCGAATACTCTGACGAAAGCATCAATACGCGCATACCCACGCACATCAAGGACTTCAGCTGCTTTTTGGAGGGTGCCTTTGACCTGTTGTGCAATATAAGAATATTCATCAGGATTCTTGGAATATCTAGCAGGTGTAATGTTTTGTCCTTCTCCTGCTAAGAATTTTTCTTGTAAGGATAAAACTTCTCCTGTCGCAAGTGCTTCTGAAGGTTCGAACATTTCATACACGGTTTGTCCATTTTCTACCCGAGTCAAAAAGCCTCCGGTAATCTCTAGAAAATGCTTTGCTCCAGCTCTTTGTATTAGTTTTTCAAATAGAATTTGGTCTTTGATTGGAAATTCTTCTTTTTCATCCAGATCTAAAACCATTCTATATGCTTGTCCGTCTGACTCCTCTGCTCTAAACATAAGCTTAATAAAGGCATCCAGCTGAGCTTGGTTTTTGATCACTTTCACCGCAGAGGAACAACCGTCATCTACTGGTTTGGCAATAAACGGATAATCAAAATCGGATTCTAATGCTGCAATAGCACTTTTAGGATCAGCTAAGTAGTCTAATTTCTCTAATATAGATTGATCCGTAACTGTAAATCCGTGTGCTTTTAGTTTTTGTAGCGTATTGTATTTATTGATTGTTATAGAAGATGCATCCGCTGAGCAACCATTATACGGAATCCCTATCTCATCTAACTTTCGCTGTACTTCTCCATCTTCCCCAGGGCGACCATGTAATGCAATAAAGACTGCATCTACTTGATTTTGGAGCTGTGTGTAAGAAATTTCTTCCGCATGGAATATAGCTTCTTTACCCGCATAGGTTTCCGTCATGTCCTTCAGTCGGTCTTTGATTTCGTCGATGACTGGATGATGCTCACTTTTCAGGATTTTATCGCGAATATCATCAGCGTTATCTTTCAGTAACAGATTGATCGGAATCTGATATAGCTTGTGTCCATCGTCCGATTTCATTAAGAAAATGGGTACTGGCGTATATTTTGCAGAGCTGGATAGTTTTTCATAAATATTTCTACCAGACTCAACAGATATATGTCGTTCAAAAGAATAGCCTCCTAAGAAAACACCCACTTTGGTTTTATCTGCTGATTGGTTTTGTAAGGCGTTCATTTGATCAACTAACTGTCGATACAATTTTTGAGCCTTATTTTTTCTAACAGAATCACCGATACGTTCATACAAAGAAACCCTAATAATAAAGGTTAAAAACTGGGATGGATTGAGCCCGATTTCTGCTGCTTGATGGAAGAAAAATGAAGAAGGAAGCATCCCAGATGTAGTATTAGGATCATTCAAAAAGATCTTTCCATCTGCAGTTATGAACCCATCAATTCGTGCATAGGTGTGGAACTGTAAGTATTCGAATAAGCGAACACATTCCTGCATGATATTGCGAATATCCTGGTGATTGGGCAGATCAATAGGTGTTAATTTTCTTGATCTTCCAGGCATGTATTTGGAACGGTAATCAAATAATTCACCACCCTTTACAATCTCTGTAGGGGGTAATGCTTCTGAGCTACCGTCTTCTTTTCGAACCACAATACAAGAGAATTCTTTCCCATCAATAAAGGATTCGATGATTACTTTTTGTTCATTGGACCAAGCTTCCATGAGCAGCTCATCAGCGCCATTTTTGAAAGCTTCATTTATTAGGTTTAGAAGTTCTTCCGGATGGTACACGGTCTGACCCTGAATATCCATTGGGAAACCAAGCCCATCTCTGATATCAGCCATATTGCGCACATAGTCTATTTGTGCATCTGCAGTTTTTTCATTCCACTCGGTTCTTTTTAATCGTTGCCTAAAAAAGGCTAGATCCATGGCTTGGATAAATCCATCATAAGCGGTCGATTCCTGCAAAATGCTGACTCCAATGGATGAACCTTGTTTAGCTGGCCTGATCACGATGGGATATTGGATAATAGCTTTAGCTTCTTCAAATAGTGCTGCTTGATCTCCTTCAATCCATTGTGCTCTGTTCACCTCTATTACATTCGGACATTCAAAGCCTCCTGCCTCCATCATTTTCTTCTGGAAAGCCTTATCAATACCAATGGCACATGCGCGAATTCCTGATCCCGAGTAGGGAATATCCAAAGCTTCTAGTATACCTTGAATTTGTCCGTCTTCACCAAATTCTCCATGCAGCGCTAAGA
>CAJXMP010000117.1 GCA_913056515.1 uncultured Lewinella sp. | reverse complement strand
GGAAGATTGAAGAAAAAATGAAGGAGCTAGCTAAAGAAAAGAACCCTTATATCCGAAAGGAAATTTCCAAAGCTGATGCGATAGCCTATTTCGAGGAAAAAGGGGATGAGTATAAATTAGAATTACTTCAAGATCTTGAAGATGGAAACATCACTTTTTACGAGCAAGGTAACTTTGTGGACCTATGTAAAGGTCCTCATATCCCTGATACTGGAAAAATTAAGGCTTTAAAGATCATGAGTCTTGCTGGAGCATACTGGAGAGGAGATGAGAACAGGAAACAAATGACTCGTCTTTATGGTATTTCCTTTACTCAAAACAAAGAATTAAAAGAATACCTACACTTATTGGAAGAAGCTAAAAAGCGTGATCACCGTAAGTTAGGTTCTGAATTGGAGTTGTTCATGTTCTCTGAGCGAGTTGGAGGTGGTCTTCCTATTTGGCTACCAAAAGGAAATGCATTGAGAGAAAAGTTGATGAACTACCTAAAAGAGGAGCAAGAGAAGCGTGGATATAAGATGGTTACTACTCCGCACATTGGGAAAAAGGAGTTATATCAAACCTCTGGACACTATGATAAATATGGAGAGGATTCTTTCCAGCCGATCAATACACCAAAAGATGGTGAAGAGTTCTTGCTTAAACCAATGAACTGCCCACACCATTGTGAAGTATTTGCACATAGGCCAAAATCATATAAGGACCTACCGCTTCGTATTGCAGAATTTGGAACGGTATATAGATATGAGCAAAGTGGGGAGCTTCATGGGCTTTCAAGGGTTCGTGGCTTTACTCAAGATGATGCCCATATATTCTGTACAACAGCACAATTGAAAGATGAATTTCTAGATGTACTTGATCTTACCACAAAAGTGCTTAACAAAATGGGCTTTGGTGATTTCACAGCTCAAATCTCATTAAGAGATCCAGATAATCCTTCTAAGTATATCGGGTCAGATGAGAATTGGGAAGCTGCCGAAAATGCCATCATCGAAGCTACTGCTGAAACTGGAATGAAAACAGTTACTGAATATGGAGAAGCTGCTTTTTATGGTCCTAAGCTTGATTTCATGGTTAAAGATGCCTTAGGTAGATCATGGCAGCTAGGAACCATTCAAGTGGATTATAATTTACCTGAGCGTTTTGAACTGGAATATACAGGATCAGATAATGCAGCGCACAGACCAGTAATGATTCACCGTGCGCCCTTCGGTTCAATGGAGCGATTTATATCCATACTGATTGAACATACAGGAGGTAAGTTTCCACTTTGGTTAGCTGCAGAGCAATTTGCGATACTTCCTATTAGTGATAAATACAATGCCTATGCTGCTGAAATCAAACAAGAGCTAGGTAAGCATGGCATTACTGGATTCATCGATGATAGAAGTGAAAAAATTGGACGAAAAATCCGAGATGCGGAAACGAGTAAAATTCCAATCATGCTCATTATTGGAGAGAAAGAGGCAGAAAGTGGCACTATGTCAGTTCGACGACAAGGAGCGGGTGATGTAGGGACAATGGACCTAGATGCGTTTTTAGCTTACTTCAAAGAAGAGTCAGAAAAATAAAAAATATTGACCCGATACTGCTCAAGTGTCGGGTCTTTTCTTGCAAGGCCATCTGCTTTTTTGTAATTTATGGCATGAAGTTTTTATCCCTCTTTTTAGTTTTACTTTTCAATCTCAGTTTCACTTTTGTAGAAACCCAAACACCCCATCCAAGCATCAGCACCTATCCAAATCCAGCTGTTGATTATTTCAATGTAACCAATCATAAAGACTTGAAATCCATTGTTTTATACAATCTAGTTGGTCATCCAGTAAAGTCTTTTGAATATTTTGAAAATGAATCATTCTTCATAGATGACCTGCCAGACGGCGTATATTTAATCCAGTTTCAAACATCTAATCAATCCATTATTCAAACCAATAGACTGACAAAAAAGTGTCCATAATTCCACTTTCAAAGACCTAGTTTAGCCTACAAATAGGATCCCATTAACTCGCATTTAATTATTAATATATTTTTTATTTAATTTGTTAAATATATTTTAATGTTTGCGCTATCTATGAATTACTACACAAATACTATGGATAACAAACAAGTTAAAGTATAGCTCTGGACTGTCAAACTATTTCATAAGTCCTTAATTATTAGTAATTTTGGGATAATTCCCCCTGAATCAAATGAGCTATCGCTCATGTCCAAAAAAACTTGATTTTGAACAGTAAAGCTATCAGACTTGCTTGGGTTTTTATATTCCTAGCACCGCTTATTCTACCTAAATGCGTACATGCCCAAGATGTACACTTCTCTCAATTTGACAATGCCAATCTGATTATTAATCCTGCCCTTACCGCATCAGGTGTCGAATCCGGTCGGATTTCCATGCAGGCTAAGCAACAATGGACCAGAGGTTTGATCAACCCATTTAGAACGATATTTGCATCCTATGAAGCTAAAATAAATCCTTGTGACGTCTCTAATAAACACAAATGGAGCTATGGATTTAGTATAATGAACGATGATGCAGGTGCATCTAATCTTACCTTAACGCAGGTAACTGGTTCTTTATCCTATACCTATCAAATGGCTGAAGAAATTGGATTTACACTGGGGGCTCTGGGCGGATTCAATAATAGATCCTTCGAATCTGGATTACTATCAGCGGGAAATCAGTATGACCCTATTCTTCAGATTTACGATTCATCCATACCATTAGAAGGCATACCTGATATGTTTTCAACTAATTTCGAAACCGTTGGATTAGGTTTCAATTTTTATGGCAAACAATCCAAAGTGGTAAACGATGAAGGTGTAACCACAAGACAGGGTAGATCGACATTAAATTTTGGTGGAGCCATTTATAATCTGACTCGACCAAATGTTGCATTTACCACACAGGATTATACTTCCCAACTTGGTTTCAGATACACCCTATACATGGTTCCAACCATTGAACTTACCCGTAGTGTGGACTTGAGGTTTAAAGCATTTGCTGAATTCCAAAACACCTACTTTGAATCCCTTTTTGATGGAGGATTAGTTTTTCATATGAAAGATGCTAAAAACAATCCCATCAGTTTTGGCTTATCCACAGGAGTAAGACTTTGGTCTTTAGATAATGGAATTGACCCAAGTACAAATCCCAATCAAATAGTAGATGCTATTATTCCAGCCATTACTGCTAGTGTAAAAGGAGTGGATGTGGGTTTTGCATTTGATATAAACATTTCCAAGTTTAGCGAAGCTAACAATAGAAGAGGTGGACCGGAGTTATTTATCAGAAAGCGGATATTCAATTGTTTGGTTACTCCTCCTTTCAGACCAAACTGTAATATTTTTTAACCCTTAAAGTACCTATTAAACTATCGAGCATGTATAAAGGCCAAATAACATTATTCTTCTTAATCGTAATGAGCATTTCTTCCTTTGCTCAAAGAGGAGAGTTACTTGCCAGAGCCAAAGCAGCATACCTCAATCAACAATATTTTGATGCCGTTTTCTACTTTGAACAAGCTAGTCTCGACGGAGACTTAGATATAAAAAGTCAATATGAATTAGGTATTTCTCAATATCAGACCAACCTATATATACCTGCTGAAAGAACCCTAAACAAACTCCAACAAATTGATACAACACGAAAATTTCCAGATGCTTTCTACTATTTAGGTCAAGTCAATAAGAACCTAACGAATTATGGTGAAGCCATAGAACATTTTCTATCTGCGGCAGAAATCATTGTAGACTCCAACCCTAGCCTAGCCGAAAAATCACTTGAACAGGTGGCCTTTTGCGAGTGGGCGATGGGAGCAATTAAGTCTCCTGAAGCCGGTGTAGACATTCAACATTTAGAGGATAATCTAAGCTCTGAATTCGCACTCTTTAGTCCTAGAATTATCAAGGACTCTTTCTATTTCACCTCTTTTGAGACACCTGAAATAGATCAAAAAGAAAATAAAAGAAGAAACTTGATGAAAATTGAGCGTGGGACACCCGACAATGCTAATATTGTTGCCTCACTTGATTTAGAGAACCTACACCTGGGCCATCTAGCCATCAATACCAATCAAGACAAACTCTATTTTTCAGTTTGTACTTACACGGAAGAAGATGATATCCACTGTAAAATATTCACTAGGACTATTTCTGAAGCCAATGAATTGGGTGAATTGGTGGAGTTACCCGCGTCTATAAACTTAGAGAACTCCTCGAATAGCCAACCTTTCATTGCGAAAGATCCTGAAACAGGAAAAGATGTCTTATACTTTGTATCAGATAGAGCAGGAGGTAAAGGACTAAGAGATATCTGGATGAGCGTAATCGAAACGGACAGCACATTTGGGGAACCTATTAATTTAGAAACAATCAATACCGATGAAGATGAGGTCAGCCCATTTTATGATGTGATATCAGAGCGCTTATTCTTCAGTTCTAAAGGACATAAAACACTAGGCGGGTTCGACATCTTGTTTTCAACCAAGTCCGATAATATATGGTCTACGCCTGTTAATCCAGGTCTTCCCTTAAATAGCTCGGTAGATGATCTAAGTTATTACTTTGATCCGGAAACCAACCAAATCTTCTTTGCCTCCAATAGAGAAAAAGCTACTCCTTTCCCTGGAGAAGAAGGCTTATGTTGTAGTGATTTATTTGAAGTGGATCAATTGCCTCAACCTTTGGAAATTGACATTTATGTTTGTGGAGAGAAGTCTCAAGAAGTCATCGATTTCACTTTACACTATCGCAACAACTACAACCGAGGTGAAGTCGTTATGACGAGAACAAATGACTCCTTAGGTATTTTGAATTATCCAGGTATCCTTCCTGGGGATTACTATGTAAGCTATACCTACGAAGGGAATGTGGACACCTTAAATATTGACCATAGATATGGGAAAGAGAAGGACTGGAGAATAAATATTTCCAAGCGCTTATTTGAGGTGGACTATCAATATGTATCGTTTACGAATAATAAATCAACAGGGAGAGAGCGTTTAGTCAAAGAAGGGATGGTTAACTTTTACCAAGATCAAAACTTGGTATTATCCCATAATTTGGGTTCGAATAATCAGTTTACCATTCAATTGGAACCGGGAGAATATGAATACTTTACTTCTTTCCCTGAAAGCAGTTTATATATAGGGCAAAAAGATCAGCTTTTAATCACTGGTAATGAACGAGGTTGTAGATTAAACAGGCAAGTTGAGGTAGCATATTTACCTAATTTCTTCCCTGTAGAGCTATTCTTCGACAATAATAAGCCGGCTTATCCTGCGGGTGATCCAACAAAATCTATCGAATCCTATGTGGTATCTTATTTCAACTACCTAGATGAGATTCCTAATATTCTTAGTGTGATCAATAATGCGGAGGCAGACAACTTGACGATTCGACGAGAATCTAAGCGTATGGAGTTCTTTTTTGATAAAACTGTTACGCCAAACTACGAGAGCTTAAATATCTTCCTCAGCAACCTCATTATTTTCTTCCAAGAGCAGACTACTCAAGATTACACCTTGACGCTACAAATATCAGGATACACCTCCTCCAGAGCTGCTGATGATTATAATAAAAAATTGTCTGCGCGTAGAAATGATGCGGTAATCCAATATCTGTCCGGTTACAAGGATGAGAACGGTTCACTACAACCCTATATTCAAACGGGGCAGTTGAAATTTGAGATTTTGAACCTGGGTGAAGAGAAAAACATACTTGAAAACACCTTTGGAGAGGATAGTATTTTCAGTAAGTATGGCCATAAAGCTTCTAAGGAACGTAAAGTAACTATAGAGCAATTGAAAATCGAAAAATTAAACAGTGATGACCAATAGTATAATGCAAAAAACATTGGACACTACTGTGATCCAAAATATATCGACTATGTTGTTCAGACAGCATTTCGCTTTTAAGCGATTTTTAATCCTGTTAGTAAGTATCTTCTGTTTTCAGATTGCGCAAGCGGCTCACATTGTAGGTGGAGATATAACCTATGAACATGTATCGGGAGATGACTACCAGATAAACCTTCGGATCTACCGCGATATTGGCACCAACCCCAATCAGACTGATTATGATGAAATAATTTACTTGTATATATATGAAGAGAATAACTCAGGAGTATTTGATTTTTATGATATAGAATCTATACACTTAATAGAAGAAAATATTACCGCGTTAGAATCTATTGTTGACCCATGTATTACGGGAGCACCTGCACTAAACTTTGAGGTTGTTACCTATTCTAAGGTTATTACTCTACCCAATAATCCACAATTTGGTTATCACATAGGTTCTCAAAGATGCTGTAGAAATGGAACCATTGCAAATATCCAACAACCCGATAATACAGGTATTGTTTGGTATGTACATGTCAATAAAAACGCTTTAGACAACAACCACAGTGCACCACATTTCGACCAATTTGAAGAATTATTTATTTGTAAAGATTACGAATCAGAAATTGATTTTTCCGTAACTACTAATGCTCCTAACACGTCCATTACTTATGCTCCTATAACACCTTATGCTGAAGGTTTTAATGGAGATGATTGTGATATATTTTTCAACCCTGATGATGCAACTTGTGATGTTGATGTATTAATTGCCAACATGACTCCTCCATATAACAATATTTTGTGGGAAGTCGATCAAAATGGTACACCTATTTATGACGTAGACAATCAATTTGGTAATGACCTACACCCCTTCCCATCAGAATTTGCTGTAGACCCAGTTACAGGAATGGTGACTATAAATCCTGCCACCTTGGGTTTATTCTTAGTAGGTATTCAAGCTATCGAAGTTGATACTATCACAGGAGACACAATGTCTATTGTCTATAAAGAATATGAGATTAAAGTAGAAAATTGTCAACTCACAACAGCTAATTTTGAGGTTGACCCATCCCTTTGTGATACAACTCTTGTAGAGATTACAGATTTGTCAACACTCCATAATAGCATCATCTTTTATCCTGACTTGGATCAAATGCCCGGTGTGTTTTATGAATTTGATGCAGGGACTGGACCGCATGATATTGATTACGGAAGCTATGGAACATTCAATTCGACACTTGTGGCTTTAGGAGATGCATGTAATGATACTATTACTTTACCTGTCACAGTATATGAAGATTTAATTCCTGAATTATTTGACTCTCTATTCCAAACTGAGTACTTGCTTTGTTTTGGAGGGACTATTGAACTTAATCCAGATTCTATTCCAGTAAGTATAGACCCTGTTTATGATCAATTACAATTTTCTTGGGAATATGGAGATACCACATACACAGGCATTAATCCAACTATTACAGCTACTACTGACGGAGAGGTTTATTTAACTATCAGTAACTTTGGACCATACTGTGATGATTATATTTATCAAGATACAGTTACTATCAATCTCTTAGAAATTGATGACAGTATTCAAGACCTCCAAATTTGTTTAGGAGATAGCCTAGAGTTAGTTCCTACATTTAATAATAATACTATTGTTCAAGTAGAATGGCTGCCAGACGATTATAATATTATTATTAATGGAGAGAATGCTATAGCATATCCAACTACCGATACTACTTACACTGCAACTATAACCTTTGACTGGGTATTTGATGACGATGATCCATCTAACGATGGCTATAATTATAACTGTCCTGTAGATTTTGTGGAAGTCATTTATAATGTTGATGTTTTTGATTTAGATATAGACATTATAGCTTCGGATACAGCCAATTGTGATAATGCAGGAGTAGTTCTACAAGCCACTCCAGACCTTGATTCCATAGGCTATGAATGGTATACGGACTTAAACGCTGGTCCATTTAGTTCGGAGAACCCATTAAATGTTAATCCAGATACAAACACCACTTATACTCTAATTGGAACGACAACAGGTCTAGGTTGTATGGATACAACTACAATAGATATTTATGTTCCAAATGATAGTTTTTATTTTGAGATTACTACCGATCCTACCGTTTATTGTTTCAACGAACTTGATTCAGTAACTATCAATACCTCTACTAATATTCCTGGTCCAATTACATGGGAAGTTGGTGGTGTTATTTCCACAGAGACGGGTAGTAGCATTACGATTACACCAGAAGATGGACTTGTGGTCATAGCTAGTATAGAAGATGAGTTAGGTTGTTTATTTATTGACTCTACTTTACTCGAAATTTCGGATGCATTTGAGGTTTCGATTACTGGACCGGAAATAGTTTGTCCTCCAGTTATAGATTCTATTGAATTGATTGCAGAAGTAAGCCCTGATATAACTATTGATAGTTTAGTTTGGTTAGGAACAGATGGTAGCGTTTACAATAACCAGGATACTATTTTTGTGTTACCAAATTCAGCTGTAACAACTTATACTTTAACCGTTTTTGATGAATTCGGTTGTTCGGTAAGTAGTGAACTTACCATTACCATTCCAGAGGAAAATGTATTCACGATTGATGCGCCTTCTATTAA
>CAJXMP010000116.1 GCA_913056515.1 uncultured Lewinella sp. | reverse complement strand
GAGCCGCTGGACTTCGGCGAGCCTATGTCCGAGCAGGCTTTCCTCGCCCATATGCGCGAGATCGCCGCGGAGAACAGCGTCATGACTTCGTTGATCGGGCAGGGCTACCACGGGACCGTCACCCCGCCGGTGATCCAGCGGAACGTGCTGGAAAACCCGGCCTGGTACACGGCCTACACGCCCTACCAGCCGGAGATCAGTCAGGGCCGACTGGAGGCATTGCTCAACTTCCAGACCATGGTCTCCGACCTTACCGGTCTGGAAATCGCTAACGCTTCGCTGCTCGATGAATCCACCGCAGCGGCCGAAGCCATGACCATGGCGCAGCGGGTCGCCAAGTCCAAGGCCATGGCCTTCTTCGTCGACGAAAACTGCCACCCGCAGAACATCGCGGTACTCCGCACCCGCGCCGAGCCGCTGGGGATCGAAGTCATCGTCGGCGCGCCCGAGGCGCTGCAGCCAGAGCGAGTCTTCGGCGCGATCTTCCAGTACCCCGGCACCCGGGGCGGTCTGCGCGACTTCAGCGCCGAGATGGATGCGCTGCACGAGCACCGCGCGGTCGGCATCGTCATCGCCGACCCGCTCGCGCTGTGCCTGCTCAAGGCTCCCGGTGAGATGGGCGCCGACATCGCCGTGGGCAGCACCCAGCGCTTCGGTGTTCCCATCGGCTATGGCGGTCCGCACGCGGCCTACATGTCCTGCCGCGACGCCTTCAAGCGTGCCATGCCCGGCCGGCTGGTCGGCGTGTCGATCGACAGCCACGGTAACCGCGCCTACCGCCTGTCGCTGCAGACCCGGGAGCAGCACATCCGCCGGGAGAAGGCGACCTCGAACGTCTGCACTGCGCAGGCTCTGCTCGCGGTCATGGCCTCCTTCTACGCTGTCTTCCACGGTCCTGAGGGCCTGCGGGCGATTGCCCAGCGCGTGCATCAGAACACGCTTCGGCTCGCGCGGGGTCTGGAGGCTGCAGGCTTCACCACCGGTGACAGCGAAGGCTTCTTCGATACCCTGTGCGTGGCGGTCGGGGACCGTCAGGCAGCGTTGCTGCAGGCGGCGCTGGACGAGGGCATCAACCTGCGCGCCATCGGCACCGATCACCTCGGCATTACCCTCGACGAGACCACCGGTGATGACACCATCGATGCAGTGCTGCGGGCCTTTGGTGCGGCAGAGGGCGCTGGCGGTGGTGCGGTTCAGGCCGACGAAGTCCTCTTCCCTGAGGCTTTGGTGCGCCGGTCGAGCTTCCTCGATCACGAAATTTTCCACATGAACCGGTCGGAGACCGAGATGATGCGCTACATGCGCCGCCTCTCCGACCGTGATCTGGCGCTGGACCGGGCGATGATCCCGCTCGGCTCCTGCACCATGAAATACAATCCAAGATTTGCTGACTATGTAGCTGGTTTAAATACATTTGCTAATTCTCATCCTGCAACGCCGTCTGCATTTACACAAGGTAATTTAGAAGTTCTTCATGAATTAGAGAAATTTTTAATTGAAATCACTGGTATGGATAACGCGACCTTTCAACCACCAGCAGGTGCGTCTGGGGAGTTAACAGGATTATTAATAATTAAAAAATACTTAGAAGAAAATAACTTGAGTAATAAAACAGATATTATTGTTCCAGATTCAGCTCATGGTACTAACCCAGCTTCAGCAAAGATGGCAGGTTTTAATGTGGTAGAAGTATCAACAGATGTTAGAGGCATGGTAAATATTGATGATCTTAAAGAATTGGTAAATGAAAATACAGCTGGATTAATGTTAACGAATCCAAATACAGGGGGTTTGTTTGAAGAAAACATTATGGAGATATCAAATATTATTCACGAGAATGGTGGGTTAGTTTATTATGACGGAGCAAACTTAAATGCAATTGTTGGAGTATGTAGACCTGGGGATATGGGCTTTGATATAGTACATTCAAATCTTCATAAAACTTTCGCAACACCTCATGGCGGTGGTGGTCCAGGTTCAGGACCGGTAGCTGTAAAAGCTTTCTTGAAAGAATATTTACCAGGCCCAATTGTTGAGAAAAATGAAAATAATTATGAGTGGTATATGCCAAAACTTTCCATTGGTCGCATGCATGGATATCACGGTAATTTCTTAGTAGCTTTGCGAGCACTTGTATATATGAAATTATTAGGTAAAGAAGGTCTAGATACACTTGGTTCATATGCTGTTCTGAATGCAAGATATTTAAGTTCTGTCATATCTAAAGTTATACCTCTTGCTTATAACGAACCATGTATGCATGAATTTGTAGCTACGGTTAAAGATCTTAAAAAATCTCATAAAATTAAAGCATACGATGTTGGAAAAGCTTTACTAGATAAAGGTTTTCATTCTCCAACTATATATTTTCCACTTATCATCGAAGAGGCTCTTATGTTTGAACCTACAGAAACTCAAACTGTTGATACCCTTGATGATTTAGCGGAAACACTTAAAGCTATTATTGATGAACTACAAGGTGAAGATGTTTCACTAGAGGAATACCCTAAAAATTTACCTGTTGGAAGGCCAAATGAGCTTATTCCTGCAAAACATTTAACAGTTAACTGGGGAGATTTTGAACTTCTTGAATTAACTGAATAATATACATATATGAATCCATCGAAGATTGATATAGATAGAAACATTGGCAAATTAAGAGTAAACTCTTCTGAATTTTTAAACCTTGATAGAGCAAACCTCATTACCATGCTTGATCAAACGATTGATAATATTAAAACTATCTCATATTATTGGGCAACACTTGCTTCTGAAAAAAAAGGAATTTTAAGCAAATCAAAAGAAGGTGAAGAGTGGATTGGCGGCCCATTTGCTTGTATATATGCTATTCAATACTTTAAAGAAACTTTGATGAATGAAGATGGACTTGATAAATCAAAGTTTGATGACACTAAAAAAAGTTACAAAGCATTTCCTACAAAAAAAATAGAAAAGTTATTGTTTCCATTTCTAGAAGGAGAAGTTAGGTTTGGGAAAAATTTAAATTTTGAACAGATCAACGAATATAGAGGATTCGCAAATAGGTTTAAAAACAACAAACCAAAAATAACTCTTGTATTAGGAGCGGGAAATGTTTCTTCTATTCCTGTTCTTGATGCATTATTTCATATGATTGCCTATAAATCTGTTATTTACTTGAAACTCAATCCAGTTAATGATTATTTATTACCAATCTTTACACAAGTTTTTGAACCTTTTATTGCCAGAGGATTCATGATTATTACAGAGGGAGATATAGAAGCTTCAAAATATCTAACTGGACATGATGGGTTTCATCAAACACATTTAACTGGATCAAATTATACATATGAAAATATTGTTTACGGTAGAACACTTAATGAAAAAGAACGTTCCTTAAAAACATTACCTAAAGTAAATAAAAAACCTATAACTTCTGAATTAGGTAATGTAACTCCAATTATTGTTCATCCTGGTAATTGGTCACGCTCAGAAATTAAACATCAAGCAAAAAAAATAGTTACGGCAAAACTTAATAACTCAGGATTTAACTGTATAGCTGCTCAAGTTATTGTTTTACCTAAAGACTGGAAACATACTCAGAGATTAAAAGAAGAAATAATTTATTATTTAAAAACAGTAGGTGATACAACTTCATATTATCCTGGAGCAACTGAAAATCTCAACGAATTAATTCAAACAAATAATTATGAACAGATAAATAATCTTTCTTGCAATACACCATTTTTAGTAAGCAATTTAGATTTAGAAAAAGAATATGCAAATAAAGAAGTGTGGTCTACAGCGTTATATTTTAAAGAAATACCATTCACTAGTTATGAAGATTTTGCATTAAATTCTATAGATTATGTTAATAATGAGTTATGGGGTAATTTAGGTGTCACTGTTTTAATAAAAAATCATAAAAAGAAAACAAATCAATCAATATTAAATATGTATGTGGAAGAACTTAAATATGGAACGGTTGCAATTAATGAGTGGTCAGCACTTGGATTTGTTATACCTACAATGCCTTGGGGAGGATATCCTGGAAATAAAGACAACGACATACAAAGCGGTCAAGGATATGTACACAATTCCTTACTATTTGAATCACCACAAAAAGGAGTTGTTTATTCTAAATTCAGACTATCTCCAATAATTGATCCTCCTTGGTTTGTTACAAATAAAAAAGCACACAGAATATTTAAGAATCTAACGTATTATCAGGCAACTAATTCAAAAATAAATTTAATTAAATTAATCTTTTCTACACTAATATAAACACATGAAGAAATTCACAATTCTTATGATTGCCGTTGTGTTTGTTGCGTGCTCTACTACATCAGAGGAGACTATCTCTATAGATACTTCTACAACTACCGAAGCACCTGTCACTACTATTCAACAATCTGATGAATCTACAACAACTACAGAACCCACAATAGAGTATGTTTTTGATGTTGAAAAAATGTCCCCGTTCACTGGTAAAGAGCTTCCTCCTGAAACTTGGTTAAAAAGACCTAAAAGAGTATTAGCATTTAAGATTGATAATAATATTAAAGCTAGGCCACAATCGGGATTACAAGAAGCTGATGCAGTGCACGAAATACTTGTTGAAGGTGGGATGACAAGATTTCTTGCTTTCTTTTATGACAACACATCTAAATATCTTGGACCTATTAGATCCGCAAGACCTACAGACCCAACAATGGTTCGACCCTATGGAGGTACACTGGTTGTATCTGGAGCTACAGCAGGTTTGATTCCATCAATTAGAGAATTAGGCGTTCCTGTACTAGAAGAACAATCTAGTCCAGTAATGTTTCGTATATCTTCAAGAAATGCCCCTCACAACTTATATGCAGACACAGAATTAGTGAGGCAGAGAATAGAAGATCGAGGATTTTATTTTTTACAACCAGGTCCTGGTCCATTGTATCCATTTGGTTTAAATCAAAATAATTGGAATGATGATGCTGATAAAATCACAATTAAGTATTCAGAATTCACTACTGTAATTTGGAAATTAGATGGAGATAAATATTCTAGATTTATAATTGATAATTATTCTGACAACAAAGAAGCAACTGCTCATAATTTTATTACTCAAGATGGAAACTATACAGATATTCTAAAAACTGAAACTATTGTTGTTATTCAGGGTCCGCTATATAAAGATAAGGCTACTACATTACCTAGTGTTCTTACTGTTGGCGTTGGAAATGCTTATGTATTTAATCAAGGTAAATATATTGAAGGATCTTGGAGAAGAGGCGATATAACTGAACCTTTTGTTTTAACTGATATTAATGGTAACGACATTCAGGTTCCACCAAGCACCCAGTGGGTACATATTTTACCTAATGAAGGTTTAGTGTCTGTAGATAACTAAAATAACTAGGTGTTAAATTTAGTAACCGGAATTTTATTTTCTGTTTTATTGCTACCTAGCAACATAAGTAAAAATTGTAACGATTTTGTAGATAATCATCCAGTTCGTTCAGATATTATGATACAAGTTGTTCTTAAATCCTATGGGTATTATGAGGGTAAGATTGATGGCATTTTTGGAAATGTATCAAAACAAGCGTTAATTTCGCTTCAAAAATCTAATAATTTAGAAGCAGATGGCAAAATTGGTCCTCAAACGTGTACTTTATTTTTAAATAAGCAATCTATTGTTAAAAAAAACATAGTAACAACTAAAAATATATCTAAAGAAATTACAAACCCAGATAACATATATTCACAAGAAATTTATGATGCCCAAATAATTTTAAAAAATCTTGGACTGTATTTATCAACTATTGACGGGATAAATGGTCCGGGTACAAAAAGAGCAGTAAGAGAATTTCAAACTAAAGCAGGTCTAATTTCTGATGGGGTTATTGGAAGTAAGACAAAAGCTGCTTTAAGTAAAGGTGAAGATAGTTACATCAAAACTGCTGATGTAGCTCCACCAACTAGCAACTCATCTCAATCAAGCACAGAGACTACAACATACGGTCTAGATTTAAGAAACTACGATCCTTCTAAAACTTGTATTGATGGTTATGTAGATTCGAATGGAATATGGGTTCCTGATCCGTGTTTTAAACCTGTATTTGTTTATAGATTTGGTAAAACAGCTCAAGTAAATTCTCAAAAAGAATTGGATGCATATCTCGCAGAAAGATGGTCACTTGAAAAAGAAAAGACATATGTAACAATCGGTAGAGTAAAAACACAAAATTATACAGATGGAATTAATTCACCAGTAAATGGTTTAGTTATGCCAAGTGGTTCGAATAATAAAATAGTTATCGGGATAAAAAATGATAATAATGTACGTGCTAGGCCCCAGTCTGGACCACAAAATGCTGATGCTGTATTTGAAGTATTAGTTGAAGGTGGTATGACAAGATTAATTAATATTTTTTATGAATCAGATACTTCATATCATGGACCAATAAGATCTGCAAGACCCACCGACCCAACAGTACTTAGACCATTAGATGGAGTTTTAGTAGCAAGTGGTGCAACAGGAGGATTAATTCCTGAAATTATTGATATGGGAGTTCCAGTAATTACTGACAGGCGTCCAGAATTTTTTCGTATCTCATCTAGGAGTGCACCTCACAATTTATATGCTGACACTTATAAATTAAAAAATTTAGCAATTTCTAAAGGATATAAAAAAACAAACAATCCTCAACCATTGTTTCCTTGGGGAAATCCTAATATAAACTCTTGGGCAAATGGTAAAAGTATCAAGTTAAAATTTTCATCAGCAACAACAACTACTTGGACTTGGAATGGAAGTAATTATGTTCGAACATATTATGATGCATATAAAGGATCATCATCTGGAAATCCACATAATTGGATTAATGAAAATGGTTCATCAGGTCAAATTGCCGTACCTACTGTAATAGCTTTAATGTGTGAACCATACATGCATCCTCTACAATTACCATCTGTAAAAACTGTAGGTGAGGGTAGAGCAATAATAATGCACGGTGGAAAAATGCTTGATGCTAAATGGAAACGTGGTTCTAATTTAGATCCTTTTCATATTGTTGATTCAAATGGTAATACTTTATATATTCCTAAGGGAAAACCCTGGATTTCCTTGGTTCCTAACACTTTTTCACCTACTTTTGACAATTAACTTTACTTTTGCATAACAAAAATGGTATATTAAGAGTGCGTTTCAATTAAGTGTGATACGCAGCCCTGTTGGGAAGCCCTCTTTTTGGGGGCTTCCGTTTTTTTAGGACTCTATTAGTTCAGATAAAATATTTACAGTATCACCCCATACGATATCTGGAATGTATGCTATTAAATAAGAACAACCTTCATCTTGATATTGCTTAAATGTTGTAAACACTTCATCCTTTGTACCAATTAATGGTCGGTCATAGTAATACTCTTTAGGTATGTTTGTATACTCTGCTAATTTGGAAATTTTGTTATCTAAATCATTTTTATCTGAACCAATAACTACGTTGGTGTGAAGAGTTCTACCTATTTCGTTGTAGTCTCTATTCTCATTAACGCAGTGTTCTTGAAGTAATTTTGATTTATGTTTAAAACCTTCAACATCAACATCCCAATTTCCGTAATCTCCATATCTAGCTAAAAGTTTTAAAGTTACTTTTTCACCACCTCCACAAACCCAAAGCGGAGGGTATGGCTTTTGTAATGGTTTAGGTTGATTGATTGCACCATCAATTTCATAATAAGTTCCTTTAAAGACTGGTGCTTCTTCAGTGGTCATAAGTTTATAAATAATAAGAGACTCTTCTAACATTTTTAATCTGACACCAGCAGAAGGATAATCATATCCATAAGCTTTATATTCATGATCATACCAACCTGCACCTATTGCATACTCCAGTCTTCCTCCAGACATCACATCTATATTTGAAGCAACTTTTGTTAAATAGGAAGGGTTTCTATATGAGTTACATGTACACATTTGACCAAGACGAACTTTAGAAGTTGTTTGTGATAGAGCTGACATTAATGTCCAACATTCATAAGTTGGATCTTGTGTAGCTTTTGGAACAGTATGGAAGTGATCATATACCCATATCGATTCGTAATTTAAATCTTCAATATTTTTTGCACTGTTAATAATTGTATTCCATTGTTCTTCAATAGGGATACCATTTAAATCCATTCTCCAACCCTGAGGTACGAAAGCTCCAATTTTCATAAATTAATTATACCTATTTAGAATTACGTCTTTTTAAAATTGAAATTAAATCAGTCAGGTCTTCTCTTGTATCTATTTTCTTAAAATATCTTAGACCGAGATATGCTGTTAATAATAAAAATAATGTTGTACTTATAAAATTAATTATTTTTACAAAAGCAGACCCTACACAAGATTTACGATTAACCCCAAGTGAATTCATAAAATCAGCATTACCTATATTTGTTATGATTTCAAAGACTGTTCCACAACTGATTTCAAATTCTTTATAAAGATCTAGTGAGATACCCACATATTCAAGCGTGACTTCACTAAACAAGTTAAATACACTAACTAAAAATAAGAGGATTAAAAATATTAAAAATGATTTTTTATTAAACAT
>CAJXMP010000115.1 GCA_913056515.1 uncultured Lewinella sp. | reverse complement strand
GCTATTCACTGCCTTGAGCTCGGCGCCGACTTATGCCCATCCCGACTTGCTAGACTTTCAATTCATTTAGAAAAATACTACAGACTGAATTAAGTAGGTAACAACGTAGTTGAGTATGTCGTAATAGCTGTCATCTTAGATTCGAGAATACCAACAGAAGCAAAAATGTCAAAACTTCACAAGGCATACGTAGCAATAATCAAAGACTTTTTAGATAAAGCCACTGTGCCTGCTTGTATTTTTTGCAATTCAGCATAAGCTACAAACTCATTGATTACCGTTTTTTGCCCAAGAAGTTGTCCCATGACTAAAATATCATCTCCTGGTGTACCTAATAGCCAAGCAATAGGTGCAAAAATCAAGCCTAGTATATAAGTAAAGGTAAAACCTTCAAATCGACCATTGGTAGAATCAACAACTAATTCATTCAGATGAAACCACTCCCCTGGTCCATTCATAATTGCTTTATTAATGGTAAATACTAAGGCGGTAAATACCAAAAGCATAGCACCTACATTTACAGCTAGTTTAATTCCGTCTGTAGTACCTCTAGAAATTGCATCTAACAGATTATTACCTACATCTCCAGATGTTTCTATTCTTTCTTTACTAAATGTCTTTTCTGTTTCTGGGAATAACATTTTGGCTGCAACAATTGCCGCAGGTGCAGAAATGATTGACGCAGTAAGTAAATGTTTGGCGAACTCTGTTTTAGTAGCTAAATCATCCCCACCTAGAAAACCAATGTAGGCTGCAAAAACCCCTCCTGCAATCGTTGCCATACCACCAGTCATCAAACAAAGTATTTCTGACTTAGACATTTTTTCTAAGTATGGTTTAACAACTAATGGTGCCTCTGTCTGACCAATAAAAACATTTGCCGCAGCTGCAATACTTTCAGGACCAGAAAGCCCCATTGTTCTTGCCATTACCCAGGCAGCACCTTTAATGATAATTTGCAATATTCCGAAATAGTATAGAACAGAAGAAAAGGCGGAGAAAAACAAAATAGTGGGTAAAACTCTAAATGCGAATATATACCCTAAGGAAGAATTAGGTGATGCTAAGTCACCAAATAGAAACAAAGCTCCTGCTTCCGAGAATTCTAAAAACTTCGTAAAAGCTTCAGCAATACTATCAAAAATTGTACTAATAAATGGAACATATAAGAGTAATCCAGCTAGTGCGACTTGAAAGCCCATTCCTATTATAACTAATCTCCAGCTAATGGCTTTACGATTACTACTCATTAGGTAGCAAATACCCAACATAATTACTATACCTAGAACACCTCTTGAAATACTAACTAATAAGTCCATAATTTATGATAGGATTAAAGTGATGACTCAAATGTAAAAATTTTATTTTATTCCAAATGAATTAATTACTTAGAACAAAAGTAGATCGAAGCTTATTAAGCTAAAGCTTGAATGTAATTCCTTTAAAATATTATTTTTGCAGAAATATCTTTTAGAATAGTATGTCTAAACCATATATAATAGGTATCACAGGAGGTAGTGGTTCTGGTAAATCTACCTTTTTAAAAGAACTTGTTCAGTCTTTTTCATCTGATGATATTTGTATCATTTCACAAGATGACTATTACAAACCTAAGGATGAACAAGTGAAAGACCAATTAGGCATCGAAAATTTTGATTTACCTAGGTCAATCAACAGTTCTGAGTTAGTAACTGATATAGTCAAACTTATCGCTGGTGAAGTGGTAAGAAGAAAAGAATACACGTTTAATAACTCGGATACAGAACCTAAAACATTAGTTTTTAAACCTGCTCCTATCATTATTGTTGAAGGTATTTTTGTTTTTCACTTCCATGAAATTCGCCAATTATTAGACCTTAAAGTATTTATTCACGCTAAAGAGAATCTTAAAGTTATAAGAAGAATTAAGCGTGATCGACTTGAACGGAACTATCCTTTAGATGATGTATTATATCGCTATGAAAAGCATGTCATGCCCACCTTTGAGCAATATATTGCGCCCTACATGGATAAAGCTGATTTAATCGTGAATAATAACACTTCCTTTGATCAAGGATTAAAGGTGATTAAGTATTTTTTAAAACAAAGGCTATTAGAACATAGAACTAGAGGATAGTATCAAAATTATCTGGCTGATTAGCTTCATACAGTCGTTTAAAAGCCTGATTAGCACCTTCATTGAGTTCCTTGAATTGTTTTTCTACATGGGTCAACAAAGATTGATCTACCCATGTCTTCGCAGTTTCAAAATCATAAACTAGCTCATGACCTTTAATCTTAAAGGCAATTTCTGCACCGGTATGCTCAAATTTGATTTGAACCTTATCGTCCATTTTGAACACTGTTATTTTTAAAAATGGATGTGCTATTTCTCCTATTATTCTCATTAGCTTAAAAGTCCTTCTGGAAGATTCATT
The DNA here is from genome assembly GCA_913056515.1 of uncultured Lewinella sp. Lineage (GTDB taxonomy): Bacteria > Bacteroidota > Bacteroidia > Chitinophagales > Saprospiraceae > AM-2324. The sequence goes on along the minus strand of CAJXMP010000115.1, from coordinate 6,204 downwards.
ATAATCTCCTCTTTCGTTTTATCAATAGATACTATAAAGGCATCATTCATAGGAATTAACACCTCTTGACCTTTATATTCAACAAATGCCATCTCTTGCTGTGGAAATTCTTCTACCCTTAAAATGGCACCAATTGTTCCAACTTGCTCATCTATAATCGTAAAGGATTCCGCAAAAGCATATTGGAGTACATCTAATTCCAGAATCTTTTCTTCTTCTGGGATTAAGTCTTTGGCTTGAATTAAGATAGACTTACCAGCAATTTGTTCAGCTTGGCTAATGGTATCAACCTCCTCAAACTTTACGAGAATATGCTTTGTATTTCTTATAGATTCTACAAAATATGGGATAATAGATCCTTTAATATTGAGGAACAGACAGTGTGCATTTAAAAAATCTTCTAGATACTTATCGCGGATATTGACCTTTATCTCCCCCTGTAAGCCGTGTGGTTTCTTAGTAAATCCAATTTCTATTTTATCTTCCATCATCACCCACTATTACTGTATAATTCTACTTTGAAATAATTTATAACCAGCTTGGGCAAAGTCTTCGAATTCATCAATATTAACTGCAGGATCTTGGGTGTCAAGCATTTTAACTCTTCGATCCACTAAACCGATATGCTTCGCATAAAAATGCTGTTCAAATCGTATGTCGACTAAACTTTCACTATTCACTAATTCCACCATATAGATACTATCTACCCAGTGATTGTTCACTTCCAAGGAGTCTAAAAAATCAATCATATAAGCCTCAGACCATTTATTGTAAACATTCACATAATTGGGACCAATAGGAATACCTACATTGGCATTTATGAGGGATGCTGGCTCCCAACTTTTACCCAATCGTGGAGGAAAAGCGAACAAAGTTAGTTCTAAGTTATTATCCATTCTATGGTAGGCGTATTCATCAATCCATTCATATTGTCTTTTATAAAATTCCCATGGACCAGAAGTTGATTCACTTTTATATAAATCAGTAGCAGTCATGGAACGATTATCAATTTCAATGACTTCGGCCAAAACTTCTTTCAAGAAAAACGTAGAAGTATCACTTATATAATTACCATTGAATTGGTCAAAAATGATGGAATCAACGATAAATAGACGCTCATCTCCTATTTCTAGTGGAACATATTCGAATTCCAAGTTGGATACTGAAAATGGATCAGGTATTTCATCTGCTGAACAACCCAGAAATACTCCCAAAGTGATAATCAATAGTATTCTTTGCATGTGCCCTTAACTAATCTTACTACCAATAATATGACCACCTCCAACAACATCGTCTCCTTCATAAAATACAGCTGACTGGCCAGGTGCCACTCCTTTGACATTGGCATGAAAATCAACATAGATTTGTCCATTTTCAAGTTCTTTGACTGTACTATATGCTCCCTTATCGTTATATCTTATTTGTGACACCAATTCTTTACCTTCAAGTAAGTCAGCATACTTCATAAGGTTTACATTTCCGACGGTCATTCCATTTCTAAATAAATCGGATTCCTCCCCTAACACTACCGTATTGGAATCAGGTTTTATTTCAGTTACAAACATTGGTTTTCCAAAGGCCATTCCTAATCCTTTACGCTGACCAATAGTATAGAATGGATAACCTTTATGTTTTCCAATAACTTCACCTGCTACATTAACAAAATCACCTCCATCAACGCGAGCCTCTAGTCCGTCTACTCTATGTTTTAGAAAGGATCTGTAATCATTATCTGGAACAAAACAGATTTCAAAAGATTCACCTTTTTTAGATAACTCTTCATAGCCAAAATCTCTAGCAAGTTGACGTACTTCAGGTTTGGTATATCCACCTAATGGAAAACGACTTCTTTCCATACAAGCTTGACTTAGACCCCACAAAACATAGGATTGATCTTTATGTAAATCCTTAGATTTAGACACATAATATCGATCATTTAACTGATTGATTTTAGCATAATGCCCAGTGGCAATAAATTCGCAATCTAGTGCATCCGCTCGTCTTAATAAGGAATTCCATTTGATATGTGTATTACATAAAACGCAAGGATTTGGTGTTCTTCCAGCCAGATATTCATCTACAAAATTGTCAATGACATAATCTCCAAACTCTTCGCGGATATCAACAATAAAATGGTGAAATCCCATTTCAACGGCAATTTGCCTGGCATCGTTTATAGAGTCTAAACTACAACAACCTGTTTCTTTTTTATCTCCACCTGCATTAGCATAATCCCAGGTTTTCATCGTCACCCCTACTACCTCATATCCTTGCTCATGCATCATCATTGCTGTGACCGTACTATCGATACCGCCACTCATGGCCACTAATACTCGTCCATGCTTACTCATCAAAAAAATATTTAATCTTCGAAAGGGAATAGTTCAAAGCTATCCATTTACCCTACAAAGGTAATCATTAGCAACTTATAAATCTTTATTAAAAGTCTTTGTTGTGCAATAAACCTGATTGTTATATCTTTATAGTTTATTATATGATTTTTATCCATGTTAATGAATTACATAACTGTTGAGTTAATTCGTTTATGGTATTCTGTATTCCTAAAAGCTAATAATCTATGAAAAGTATCTTTAAAGTATTCTTATCTACAGCATTTGTTTTTTTATGTGGCGCTAACCTTCAAGCTCAAAATGCAGAGTATGGAGAAGCATCCTACTACAATGATAAATACCACCGTCAACCTACTGCATCTGGAGAGTTATATGATAAAGGCGCAATGACAGCTGCGCATAAACAATTACCATTCGGTACAATGATTAAAGTGACCCGCTTAGACAATGGAAAATCTGTAATTGTCCGGGTAAATGATAGAGGCCCATTTAAGGCAGGTAGGATTGTTGATTTGTCTAGAGTTGCAGCAGAGAAAATCGGTTTGATTACAGATGGAGTAACCAATGTAAAACTTGAAATAATCGATAAGGAATCTGAAAAAGAACTGGCAGTCAAAACACAGAAATCAACGAAAAAAGAGGTGGCTAAACCTGTAAAAATTAAGAGCACTTCTCCCAAGATGAAATCTAAAAATGTAAGCCAAAAAACGACCAACACCTACACGAATAAGGTAGGTGAAATGGATGGTTTTTATAAAGTCTCTATGGAAAAGGTACCCTCAGGTAATTATTCTGTACAAGTTGGGACATATAATAGCTATGAGAACATGATGAATCAAGTAGCTAAATTGCATGAAAAGTGGTTTTCAGACGTTATCGTACAGGTTGATAATTCTACTGGCACAAAAATCTACAAAGTATGTGTAGGAAACTTAGAAACAAGAGAAGCTGCCAATGAGTACAAAAAAAATGTGGAGAAAAAAATTGGCATTAAAGGTTTTGTTGTAGATTTGGATTAATTCAACATTTAAATTGGTCTAGAAATCCAAGTATTATCCACTATGAATAAAAAACTACTGCTACTAGCATTAATCGCTGTTATAGGTATACAGTCCTGTGTAAAGGACGAGCAAGAAGTAACGGATGCTCCAAGTATACCATTGGATTCTTTTTTGATTGGTGAATGGCAGGTTACTGCTGTTCTATTAGAGTATGAGTCATTAGCCAATGTTCCAGATTCTAATTTAGTAGTAGACATGTTAAATGATACTACTTATAAAACCAATCATACCATAAGATATTATCCAAACGATACCTATGAAATCCAATTCGAAGGATCTGAAGATGTATTAACTGGAGTGTGGAATTTAATTGGAGATACTACCCTAGTACGCGTAGAAGATAATGCCTTTTATGAATACAGTATAGAACGAAATAGTAATACGATCAATCAGCAATCTCTAGAAGATTTAGATGGTGATGGCGTTAAAGATGACTACTTTAAATCCTCGTATACTAAGATTAACTAAAAAAAGCCTTCCAAGTGGAAGGCTTTTTTTATAACAGACTTTTATTGTTTCGAATGGCATGAATCAAATTCCGCCTGATATCAGGTGCAGCATTCATTAACAACTGTTCATTTGATGGAAATGGTACAGGACCTATCCCTAAACGACGCTTAGTTTTGGCTTGTAATGCTCTTCTATCTCCAGCCAACAGACGCGTGGAAATATGAACAAAATTACTCTCGGTACCAACCGTCACCGTCTTCATCTTTTGCCTTGTTCTCAAGTTATAGAAGTCCGCTCTTGCAGCTACTGCTGCAGATTTAAACTGCTTGGAATCTAACAGCAAAGCTTTTACTATAACGAAGTTATCTTCTTTGATATCATTACCTAAAGAATCTTTGGCCACATTACCATTCTCGTCTAGCACATATTTCCATCCGTCCTTAATTTCTTTTTCCTCCTCAAATTCTCTCGTATTTACACTCTCTGGAGAAAATATTACTTCATCAATACTTAAAACTACTTCCCCATCATATTCCATACCCTGAATGGCTTCTTTGTGGTAAATTCTGAAAAGGCTATTCAAGTCACTCAAATTAATATCCAATAATTGATCCCGCATTTGAGTTGGCATAATCACATTGCTTTCATTATTTATCCTTACCAAATAATGCACAATGCTCATAGACAGCGCCTCTTCTCTATAAATACGAGTTTCCTTATAATTCCTCAGATATTTCTCTACATTTTCAAATGCTTTATATGCATCCCTAGCATCTAGCTTAGATCTACTTGTTCTAGCTTTAGCTAATAGTTTCTTCCCCTCAGCATACCAATACTCTGCAGATTTCTTCTTGGAATCTTCAATTAGAATATCCGTTTTCACAAACTCAAAACTACTCTTGTATCCATTTTCATCATACAAGGGCAATAAAGGTTCTACTTTCCTTTGGCGATTTTCAATTCGGTTCGCCAGGTCGATAATTTTGTAAAATTCTTCTTTGCGATCTCTAGCCTGAATTTGTTTAATTTCGCGCATATTCTGTTGATTGGCTTTCTCAAACGCAATCTCCAATGCCTGAACTAATTCTGTTTTTTTCTTTTTACCAGCAAGCTTTCTTACGCAATAATCAATGGCAGCATCATAATTACCAGATTCTACCAATTTCTCTGGGTTTGCACAGGAAGTCATACTGATCAAAATCAAAGTTGCTAAAACATACTTTACTTTTTCTAAGACTTTCATAAGCAATAATTTTTATAAGAATACTTGATTTCTGACATATTGTTTCCTTTCGATTTGTTAACTAGTGTTAATGATACTTAAGAAATGATAGAAATCTTAAAAAATCTGGCTAAACTGTTAAATCTATTCTATGGTAAAGAACTCATAACTAGCTCTTAAGGGTAAATGAGTAAGCGCCTTCCCATTATCTGCTATAAAGTAATACTCCCCTCCTTTCTTTGCATCAAAATCTATAAAAAATGTCTCTGAATCTGTTGACATCTCATAATGTATAAATGGTTCTTCACTTGAATCTCGATAGACTAAAAAGCATTCCGTAGCTCCTTTTGCTAAAATGGAAAAACGTTTCAAACCATTATAACTAGATACTTTAGGCACAGTAATACTAGGTCTGTCTTGTTTAATGTAAGGCTTAGACAAAAGGTATGCAGTTCGTTGATCCATGAGTTCTTTTATTCCGAGTACCAAACCAAAATCTTGTACTAAGACAGCTGAATCTAAGTTGGTTTGATAGGACTCAAAAGAGTACAGTTTCATATCATCCGATTGCACAGCCTCATATACTAAATGATGAAGCTCCTCAGCCCGTTCATAATATAATCCACTGACAAAATATTCTTGTAGAATAGTATTAATGTGATCTAAATAGATTTTTCGATACTTGGGAATAGCTAAAAGATTGGTGATCAAAGGGAAATTAGGGTTCTTTTCTTTGTAATGCGTAAAAACACTCAATTCGATGATGTCATCATTTGATAATTTTCCACCCTTACCTGCGAACTTAAAAGCACCAAATGCTAAGTTTAGATCCCAAATTAATGGAACAAATTGTCCCGATTTGTTTTGATACATGTAAAAATTATGCGATAGTCTACCAGAATATGAATCTAAATTGACTAAAATCATATTGAACGCATGCATCCATAATACTTTGTCTACGTCTAATACGGTTTCTATTTCACTTATATCTGTGTTTAAGACCTTACACATTTCAATGAATGCTGCCCAGCCATATTCACTTTTAAGCTCATAATTTTTAGCATAGCAAGCGCTATCAGGTCCTATATATTTTAAACTAGAAAAATAGGATTTCCCACAA
>CAJXMP010000114.1 GCA_913056515.1 uncultured Lewinella sp. | reverse complement strand
TGCTTGTATTTAAATAAAATCCTGCTGGGCATTCCTCTGAGTCAAAGACTGCCCCAGTGCAGATATAAAGCACATCAATTATTTCATCCAAATCATCCAGTACTTGGAAGGTCTCTGTTTGAAGATTTAAGTTTGGTGCATTGGTGTAGCCCACGAACTTGAATCGAAGATTTGAGGCATCTGTGTGTTGAAGTTGCTGAAGGTAATTCTCTACTCGATGATTACCTGAAAGCTGAATCGGGTTGGTTGGGCAGGTCCCAAAACTTCCATGCGTCTGCTGCTCAAATTTAGTATCGTATGCTTGGTTATTTTGATAGTGGTTCATGGCTTCGTCGTTAAAGAATTTTTTAAGTTGTTGTTTCAGTCGTTTAAAACTGCTGTTTCGCATGCAGGGTGATTTCGTTTGTATTGATGTTCTGATGTAAAATTAGGGCACTAGTACGAAGTAGAATTGCGTAGTAGAGGATTGATTCAAAAAAAAGTGTATCCAACTGTTACTTTTCCAACATCTTGAATTGTAGTTCTTGCAGACCATAGATCAGCATCTCTTTTTTTAACTCTAAATCAAATCAATGAAAGGATTTAAGTCATTGGATCGGATGATTGAGGAACAACACAAGCGCAATTAGGACATTTCAAGCCACATAACACACAGGCAACCAAATACTTACTAACATTTTTGAAATTTATCTGACTCTTTTTTGTAGGTTAAAAAGATTCGCTTAATTTGGCGTCATCAAACGGCCCAATCTACAGACCCTTCTTAGCCGACGATATAATTCAAAAAGACATAATTGGTATTTTTTTTAAGTGTGCAATAGTATACGCAGCTATTCAGTAGTTATAGTCCAAGAACACATCCTTTATGCTATAGGCTCCTTGAGTCTACAAGTATAAGAATCAGAGTAATGCGTAAACCTCAAACAACCCGACAGGAGAAAGGTATTGGCCTTTCTCCTTTTTTTATTGAAGTAATTCAAAGTCGCCCGCTATCTCTAGTCCAGCATGTTGTCCGCTGCCTTCAAAAATAGTCTGCCCGGAACGTCGATGGGTCAACTTAATATTCAAAGTTGCTGTCATGCTCTCTGCAATTTTTCCTTCCATAGCCCCCTGTATGGGTGAAGCCAATAAGGTCGTCCGACCACTAATAGCCTCTACCTCTAAGCGATATTTTGGACTTTGAAGACTTAACTGTACCGACTGCTTACCACGTTCTAGATAAGTCAGTCGACTTTTGTTATAGGTAGTAAAGCGAATGAATGTACCATGAATATATAGGCCGGCAATAAAGCCAGTAAAGGAAGTCCCTAAGAAAGGGATATGCGCCACTGAACATTTGAAGGATATGCCTTTTTCCTCAAAATGATTGCTTTGCATCCATACATAGGCCGAAGGAAAAGACTTACCCCAGTCTTTTTCCATATACCCTCTACCACCACTAAAATCAAACACTTCCCCTTGATACTTGAATTGTCCGTCTAGTAAGTGATCCATACTAACTATACCGTGGAAACATTCCATGAATTTTAGCCAGGAAAAGGGGCCCATGATTCCAGGTGCATACCAAGGATTGGGCCAAGAAGCCTTCCCTGAAATGCTTATCTCGCCTTGCAGATCCGGTAGATTCAGCTTAATCCCTGTCGCTGAAAATTGATTATCACCCACAGCAACCTCAAAATGGGTGGATACTGGTTGAAAAGCATCTAAAGGGAAGGTATGATACTCTGCAGTCCCCTTTTTCCCATCCATGACCTGAATAAAGGCATGCCCTTCTCCCCTGCTATCCATAGCAATACCCGGAATGATGGCCATAGCCCGATCACCTGTTTGGCTGATCAATTTAAAATACCAGCCTTCGAAGTAATTGCGCTTTTTTCCCCAGCCTTGAAAGCGTTCTGGATGAAAGTGAGCCTGTATTTTCTTAGCTATCATGGATCATTGCTTGCATAAAAAAAGGAGAACACCAGAGTGCTCTCCTTAAAATATATCTTTAACGCGAATTATTGTTGAAATACGCGAACATAATCTACCGTCATACGCTGTGGGAATTGAGTCGTGCCATTCGGACTACCCGGCCATTGCCCACCAACAGCTACATTGAATATGAAGAAAAACTCTTCATGAAATGCTGGGATTCCTGAAATATTCATTACATGGTATTGAATATCATCTCTGAAGAATCGGATGTTATTTTGATCCCAAATGATACTGAATACATGAAACTCTTCTGCAAAAATCGCTCCAGCTGGTAAAGAATTTTCACCACTATATGAGGCGTGATTGCCATTATTATTCCAGTGTAAGGTTCCGTGAACTGTTCCATCGTTTCCATTGGCTCCTCCTACCAACTCCATAATATCAATCTCGCCACAAGAAGGCCAACCAATAGTTGAAAAACTTTCTCCGAGCATCCATAAAGCGGGCCAAATACCTTGTCCATAAGGTAAAGCTGCCCGAATATCAATACGACCGTATTTAAAGGACTTTTTGCCTTGTGTTTTTATTCTAGAAGAAGAGTAATTGAAGCCACTGATAGGTTCTTTTACGGCAGTAATTTTAAGTAAACCATCCTCCACTAATGTATTGGTGGACTTATAATACTGTAATTCGTTATTACCCCAACCCCAGTTACCATTTCCAATCTCGTGGGTCCAGTCGTTAGACAAACTATTTCCATTGAATTCATCGTTCCATACCAAGGTATAGCCTGGATATTCCATTGGAGTAGTGTATCCCTCCGTCGGTGGCCCTACTACGGTAATATCAGATTCGATATCCACTGCATCTAGCTTTTCAATAAAATGGATAAATGAGGAAGTAGAGGCATAGGCTCTCGTCCAAATATGATGCGTTCCAGTTGTCAAAAACGTATGGGAAGCTGATCCACTAGTAGAAGTCACAAAGGTGGTGTCTGTTCCTTCAACGAATAAAAACCCATAATTTCTGGCATCAGTAGCCGTTGCATTTACTTGAACGGTTTCCTCGTTGATGGTCACTTCCGTGGAAAGACCAGATGGTAAGTCTATTACTGGAGTTACTTCACCTGTATCATCTGGTGAACATGCAGCAAAAATTAAAACTATGCTTAGATAAACAAAAGCTCTTTTCATAAACAATGAAAATCAAATGGTTATATAAAAGGTGGAATTATTTGGCTGTGATGTTAAGATACTAACAGCTTGAGTAAAAATAAAGGAAGTGCCCTAAAATTAACGGACAATTCCCCAGTTTTGACAAAAGTTGGAACTTAACTGCTGCTGAAATCTAATTTTAACACAAAAAAACCAGCAGCACCCTTTCCACAATTAACTCAATCCTAGATAGTTAGAACGCAACAACAGACCTTTTATGATTTTTTTGTCTACAAATGATTCAAAAGTGAACCATAAGTATCATTTTTTGATTTCTATAGTATAAAATATTCATAACATTAAATCACCTATCCAAAGCATATTATGAAAAGTACAGCCAAGGCCATTTGGTCCGGATCTGGAAAAGAGGGCAAAGGTACTCTTAGCACAGGAAGCAAAACTTTAGACAACACACCGTATAACTTTAAAAGTCGCTTCGAGGATGGTACAGACACCAATCCTGAAGAATTGATAGCAGCCGCTCATGCGGGTTGTTTCAATATGAAATTGAGTTTTGTACTTGGGAATTTTGGATACACTCCTACGGAATTGGCCTCCGTTTGCACCATTAATATGGTGGATGGCATGATCGAAGGATCACATATTGAATTGGAAGCTAAAGTTCCAGATATCGACCTAGAAAAATTTAAAGAATGTGTAGAGGACGCACTTCAAAACTGCCCAATCTCTGCACTATTCAATGTAAATATAACGCTGGATTACTCTCTAGAGCACTAATTGGCCCCTATCGCCACTCTTGCCGATAAGAGAGTGCCCTAACTCCGGTAAAGAGACTGTTTATCATTATCTAAGAACAGCTTTAATAATAAAGTCCCGAAGCAATTCGGGACTTTTTATTTTACTGGATGATTATCTTTTGGTTGAATTCTTCGAGACCATTACTGACTTGAAGGATATAAACGCCTGGCTTATATGCTGAAGCATCAATCAGTTGAGCACCTTCCACAGATTGCTGGCTCAATAGTATTCTACCCATTAAATCTTTGAGTTCGATTTGATATCCGGATTCAGCTTTTAGCGTGAATAATCCTTTTGTAGGATTCGGGAAAACTTGTATGCTTGTAGTTGTTGCAAGTGTCTCTACACTAGTCGGATCAACTAATTGAGGAAGCACAATATCATCCACCCAACAGGCATCTTCACCCTGACTCACGGAAAAATCTTTTACATAGGACCAGTATAATTCATGCACACCTTCATCTAAATCAAAGGTATAGTCGGTCCAAGGAATTTCACCTGACCAAGCACCCATTTCTACTCCATCGATATAGAAGTATAAATAATCATACGATCCCTCTGTACTTACTTTTGCGGCAAAGGTCACCTGACCTGCTTCTTCCACATCAACTTCCATGAACATATCTGAATGTTCATTATCATAGATAAGGCCAGATCGCATGGATACTATTCCGGTATTACTTTCATTTAAATCGAGAAACCAAGGCTGAATCCCGTCATATTGCGGATCGGCCAAATACGCCAGGTCTTCAAAGTCCTCTATGTTTAGATTGACATCCAATTCGAAATCGAAGGCGTCACCATAAGAGCCTGATGCCGTTTCAAAGTCAAAGTAAACCTTATGATTTAATGGTATATCCTGTAATGCTGTAATATCAAATTGTAGAAAAGCTGCATCTCCTTCGACAATTGTACCTGTGGTATAAGAATCCTGATCAATAGTTATGGCTGTATCATCTACACTTAATTGATGTAGGACATCATTAATATCTGCGGAACCTACATTATTTACATAAAGTCTGATTTCAGCGGTCTCACCTGCATCTAAGCGATTGTTAGGTATAGCACCTTGTTGATCGTCAAATTCAAAGAAAGGACTCACCTCCAAAATCGGTGCATGAAGCATAATAGAAACTGCTGAGTTCCATACCTCAACTCCATCTGTAATTTCGATTTGGAATACTACACTAGTTCCATCAACAATAGCCTCATTAACCACGAAACTAAAGGCATCTTCTACTATAGCATCAGCGCCTTGAATGATATCTGGTATATTTTCGATCAATGTGCTGGTCAAGGTTACATCTGTTGAAGTTGTACTGACTGTAGCCGTCAGGTTAGTAGCATCCTCTAGGCCTACATTAGCGAAGTTGACATGCACGCTTACATTTTCTGAATAATCTGCTAGTCCATTTGCATTACCTGTAGCACTATCATTTACATCATTCAAGTTGGCAAGCATGTAGATACCAGCATCGATGGTAACTTCTATATCCGATTGATACGGAATATGATTAAAGGCTGTTCCTGTTAATTTGAATGTAATTGGACCAGGAATATTTTCAAGTGGTAATTCCAATAATCCATTTTCTACATAACCCACTCCTAGAACTTGTCCATCATAAGAAGCAGCTACCATAGCACCTTCTACATCACAAGCTACCGTTAGTGTGGTAGTGCCTAATGGAATAAATGGCGCGTGATTTAAAGTAAGTGCTGCTGGCATAGCGGTCCGCAATACCACTGTCGGATCACCAAAGATATTCCAGGTATCCGCCATTGAAATACCGCCCCCATCATACTCATCAATCATGGAAGCCATTCCCATAAGGGATACGCCTCCTATGGTATGTCGAGTTGGATATTGAGCCTGTTCGGTTAGGATTAGATTCATCTCGTCTTGCCCCTCCATGGGTGGTGCCCACGATTGAAGGATGGAAGAGAATAAACCTCCAATTCCACCTGTTGGTAACCCAGTATTATTATCTGTTGCTCTTACCCAGGCATCTCCTAAGCAGGGCCCTGCACCAAAATCATTTTGGAAATCACCCACACAACAAGCTACTGCAATCAGGAAAGGATACTTTCCATTATTTTCTTGATTGTTTACAGCAGCTATATCATATCCACCTGTAGATAAACCGCTGTGTCCTCCATGACCCGTGTAGTTGAGGATAGAAATTCCATTGTCAATATGGTCTACTATAGACGCTGTAGTTGGCCCACCATTTAAATCAGCGGAGGGCTCATTCGGTGTTGGAGAATCTGCCGAATTAGACCCTTGGTAACATTCGAATACTTCTGTGTAGGAGTATTCTAAAAGGCCTATTTTGATATTATTCAAATGCTCATAATCATATTCACCATCATCACCAGGGCCTTCATTAGACCCTAGTCCAATACCTTTACTCATCCAATCGACTGAGGTATTGGGGTTCTTTTCGTATTCTAAGGTACGATCCACCATAGTGCGAATTTCACCTTCGTTTTCACCATTAAACCGTCCTACAAACAAATCTGCATAGTGATCATCACCATCTACATAAGAATAGCAGTGGTCACAAGCATTATTGGAGCTTGTTTGCATCGTTGGGACCGCATTTTCATCCCCCACTAAAAGCACGTAGGTTAGGTTTTGGTTGATGTAATAGTCTTGAATATATGCTTTGATGGCTTCTGGCGTTGAACCAGCCTCATCAACTGATACCACCGTGGTTCTAATCCCGCGTTCTATTTTCCAATCCACCAAATCCTGAATGGTAGATGCATAAGTTGGATCCGTGATAACCAATAATTCTCCTGATTCGACTACCTCATCATAGCGATTATCCTGCGTATTGAAATTCATAAAGCGGCGCTCTAGTATTTCTCTTTGTCCTTTGGAGATAGTTTGTCCAGCTGTAGGAACTTGATTATCTGTCAGCTCCACAGTAAAGTGGGTGTGAATGCGAAGCACTTTATTCACCGCATCATATTGCACCGGTTGAACATACAGTCGCTGTCCAGTAATGCCTTGTTGCACATATACCTCAGACAAAGCAGCTGGTGCTGCAGGATAAAAACCAATGTTGTTGTACTCTGGTCCATATTCTAATGGAACGGTGCTTGGATCTGTATCTCGGTATAGAATACCTTTTGAGGGAAGAATATCTACATTGGGAATATCAACAGACTCATGCGATATAACTTTTATCGCGAATGATTGCATACCCTTGGTCATCACATTCCCCGTCAGTTTATACATTTGAGGTGCGCCTTTCTTTAAGATGGGGGTCCCTTCATTGATTTGAGGATCAACGACAGATCCAGTAGACCAATCCAATTCTGCTATTTGCGCTGCATCCAAACTCACATCAAAAATGAGCTGGTTAGAGGTTTGGCTGGTTTTTACAACAGATAAATCTAAACCAGATTGTGCAAGGACAAGCTGTGCAAATAGACAGATTATGAGTAGTGACAATTGTTTCATAAAAGGACTGTTATCGTAAGTTTATTAATGGTATAGTCTTGACCTGCGAGCTATTGATACATCTTGCAGCGTAAATAGATGGCAGATTTTCAGTACTGATATATGTATTGGACTGAGGTGAAAGACTAAATGATTTCAAGGATGCACCTTTAATATCAAGTAAATTAACTTGAATCGGTTCATTACTTGGGTTTGAAAAATACAAGAAGTCTGAATAAGGGTTTGGATATATACTTAAGTTAGGAAGATTTTCAACTAATTGGTTCGTGCTGGTATGATTTTTTGTTTCAAAGGTAAAATCTAGGTATTGAGCCGATGATTGAGGGTCATTAGTCTCGGTTATTAATAAGCGTACATGACCAAATCCATCGTGTTCATAGGGATTCACCTCCATTCGGATGTAAACTGTTTGGTCAGGCGCTATTCCGTACATATCAGCTCCATCGGGTAATACGCCATAGCAAGTTACATTATCACAAATAGTGACATACCATTCCTCCTCTAACACTTCTTCTGTCAGTTCCCAAGACAGGAATAAGCTATCTGTATTCGTATTTTTTAGGTAGATGAAGGACAAATTGTAGGTATTGTACTCTAAATCGGTATGTAAGGAATCTGCTTCCGTGATTTCTAATCCTTGAATTTGGGCCAAGCAAAGCATGGGCATAAAAGCCCCAATCAAAAACAAGCCTACTTTTAAAAGATTAATAACCATAGCCTAATGTACCAAACGGGTTTTAAATAAGCTTGTTACCCCCATATAAATAACAAGCTATGCCTAAAATAATCAAATTTTAGCTAGGAATAAAGGGAACATAAGTTATCCTAGACCCAAATCTTGGTTTATATAGTTGTGGCAAAAAGTAAGCGTTACTATTATTTTTTTGCATTTTTGTAGCAAAACGATCTTCACCTATGACCTACAATTCTTTTTGGACTGAACTCGTGCGTAAAGCCATTGAAATTGGAATCGAGGACAACTATTTTGCTCAAGCAAGTGATTGCGATACTCCGAGCATGGAGTTAAGTCATACTGGTTTAAAACGATGTACTTACATCCTATCTGTAGCACCTGATGCTGGTTGCTGTATCAAAATTAATCACAGTATTCAGACTTGGAATCAAAAGGTATTTGACTTAGTTCAAAGTTGTGCTTCGGAATTAGAAGAATCGATTGGGACTGCTTTAATATTTGACTCAGAACAGCTGACTATTGGCTTGTATAAAAACCCTAAACTTCCAGCGGTCCATTATCAATGGGGAGAGACTGATCAATTGGAATTAGCTATTCATTTATTAAGATCC
>CAJXMP010000113.1 GCA_913056515.1 uncultured Lewinella sp. | reverse complement strand
CTTCAATGTAATATCTTGGTTCACTTCCTTATTCTTCAACTTACCTTTGTAATGATTAGCTACCTTATGCTTAAATGCTTCCCATTTTATCCAATATCCTTCATAGAAAATCCAAACAGATTCCGGATCATATGTAGTCCCATCTGTCCCAATCACTCCTTCCAAATCTAACCAAAGCGTTTGTGTTCCAATTAAGATAACGTCTGGCGAATTACATTTATTTCGAGTACCAATATTGATAGAAGGCAATTCGAACTCTACCCATCTTCCATTTTTCCTATAAGCAAAAGAAATAATACCACCAGTGTCATCATAGATAGTTCTCGATCTACCGCTTAATTTACCCTCCCTGTAAGCCCAAATTCTCAATTCATTTTTAGATATCCATACCCGCTTACCTGCTGGCTTCATTCGTCCTTCAATCAACTCAAAACTTTCCTCATCTGTTCCAAATGGACCAATTTTGTAATGTTCTAATCTCACTACCTTATCCCCTGACATGTGACGGATAGTTTTATTTCCCGTTTGACGATCTGTACGTTCTATTCTAGCATCTTTTGATGAAGTATAGTAGGTGCAAACAATACTATCAGGTGTATACAAGCTTTCTGAACTCAATGCATAATTACCATGATCGTATCGCTTAAACGAATAAAAAACAGTATCCTGCTCTTTAATCTCAGCATAGGCCTTATTCCCTTTCATTGGATTTAACCATACTCTACCCGCTTTATCTTTGATTTCATATCGAACCGTATCATCAGGATTAAAAAATAAATCTACATCTAATTGAACCTCCATACCCTGCCAAATGGTATCCCCTCTGTAGGTGTATCGTTTTAATTCACCGTGTTCCTCATATATACTTTTGTAATACGAATAGGAAGCATTACCCCAATGACTTAATACGGAGGTATCTGTAACCGTATGTACATAAGTATAACCATCATAATATTTCAATTGCTTGTCCATCCCTGGAGACCTGATCCAAGCAGATTGCTTTCCCCAGTTTTCGTCTAAAACATGATCTTCTTGATAACCAATTCCGCGCTTAGACCTACTTTTCAAAAGCAACCTATTATCGGCTTTTCGATACAAATGATGGGTATAGTACTGATCCTGATAGCGCACCAAAGAATCCAATTCTTGTCTGGCAAACAAAGTATCATCACCTATCTTTACAGCAAAATCTCCCTGCTGTTTATCCATGTATTCCAACACCTCTGCAGGCCATTTGAAGGCATAGGTTTCTTGTGCCTGTACATCCACAAATATCAAGCAGCAAAACAAAATGAAACAAACTCCTATACTCAAGCGATCCAGTAATTTCATATCAAATATTTTTAACCTTTCCATCTAGGAAAAAGAAAGTAATCCCTGGTCTAGAATCGAAAGGAGACCAATAATTAGTCCCACAGCTATTAGACCGTAAAAAAGTATGTTGATCTAATAATTGCCCGCCGGTGTAATGCTTAACTCTTATTTTATTCCCCCAAATTAATTCCTTAGAATATACCATTTGCTTGATACCATTATTCCATTCGTATTGCCATTCTTCTACTCCTTTTGCCCTTTTGTACCACATTTGCTGAAAAACAATTTCCCCAGCTTCATAAGCGGCAAAACAAATGGTCTTATTGTCCCTAGAGTACGTGCAAGAAGATATTATTTGCCCTTTTTCAATCAAAGAATAGCTGTATTTATCCTGATTATACTGACGGCGTAATTGTCTATCATCTACAGTGAACAGATAGAGCGTATCGCTTCCATCTATCTTAAATTCAAAAGCATATTCAAAATCTAGTCCATTGTCTACATAAGCAGTTTCAATTTGTTGGATAAAATAGTCTATTTCTTTATGGTGTATCAAGGAGTCTGCTTGAGCGTGTAATGCTAAAGTTAAATGCATCAATAATGCCATTAAGCCCCATTGAACGGTATTGTATAATCTTCTTTCCATCTGTACGTTTTTGATCTATCGGCTATCTCTATGTCATTGTAATCATGTGCATCACTTTCAATATATAGGAATCCTATTTACATAGACAGACCATTGTTATTACCGTAACACCATAATACTCCATGCTTAGTGTTTTTAACTTTTTGATAAAACCTTTTAATATTTACTTTACAACTAATCTAGGTATAAGGATAAAAAAGGAGTGGCAGTTGTCCTATTCAAAAAACTTCATAAGTCAGTTTTCCAAACAGACCAATTAGAACTTAGTTCAAATCTAATATCATTTCATATTGGTCAATGACCTTAGGAAGGTGTATAGCTTCAAGTGCCTCCACTTTATAGTGCAAAGCAGCATCTACATTATTAATTTTCAAAGTAGAAGTCAAAGACTTGATAGCAGCAAATAAAACTAAACTATCCGCTTGATTTGCTCGAACTACTTCAAAGCGAACTAAGGTTGATTTAGACGCATCAAAAACAAAGTACCCTACTCTTCTACCCTCGGGGTTAAAAACAGTATAATAGGCGTAATCAGCTGCTTGGATAGTATTCCATTGAAAATCCCAAGAGTAGGTATGATCCAAGGAAAGTAAAGAGTCCTGGAGATCTGTTTTTTCCACCAGACGACAGTCGAATTCTATCCTCGCATCTACCTCAAAAGGTCCATTATAACAATGAAATGTCTTTACTTTCTGGAACCCCACTCCTTCGTATGCTCGAATCGCCTTATCGTTACTTGTAATGACCTCTAGTATACTTCTGCTCACGCCTTTCAATCTTAGATCAGCTAATGCAAAGGCATAGATCTTTTTGACTATTCGCTGTCCTCTGTAGGCAGGAATAACGCCTGTACCGGTATTGAAGGCTGTTAAATGTCCTCCACGGTTATCTATTCCATGAATGATAAATCCAACCAATTGGTCATCCACAAAAGCTCCATAAGAAAGACTATAATCAACCTTGGCTAGATGCCACCTTTTTCTATAGTAGTCTACCTCAGTAGGCATTTGAACGATATAATCTGAAAAGGCCTCTGAAAAACAACTAACTATCGAATCCAAAGAAACATGCGCCAAGGTTTTTATTTCCATCACCCTTTATTAGAATCAAACAATAATTCATCAGGCAAGGGAGCATCGGGCGTCTCATTTGTGAATAAGGTATGCGTAATCCACCAGCGACCATCTTTAAATGCTAAGGTATAGGTATTCACCCCTCTAGCTTCATAGGTTCCCGTTAAGTTTCTACATTCATATGCTTGAAAAACGGTGGCGATGCCATTGAATTCATTAACTACTCTGCCAATGGCATGTTCCTCAAATCCTTCAGCAGCATAATTACCTCCAGCCATTCGTATGAACTCTTCAATATTCATATCGCGAATGATAGATCGTCCATTTTTATCCTTTCTAGTCACTAACATCTGGGCAGCAGGCGAAAATAAGTTTCTAAAAGCATCCCAATCCGGATCAACACCTTGTTCTACAGAGATCAAATTTAGCATTTGATCTGTGATTCCGGCTGGGGTAGTCAAATCTACATCTTCTTGTTGTGCCCATAATCCTGCTGAAGAAAACATCAGCAAAAGAGCCAATAATGGTTTATTCATATAAAAGGTTTAAGACGCTACAGCACCTTATGTCGCTGCCGAGCGAGCCATTTGTAAATTGATTCCATATACACAGTAAGCCAATAATTCTTCCAGCTTACTGGTTTCATCTTTGGTAAATGAAAAAGTATCTAAATCCACTTCAAAATCGTAGCCAAATTTTCTCCAAGAAAATTTGGGTCTCAACATAAAGAGCACACGTTCATTTTCATTCTGTAATTCATAGGAACGGGTCCAGAATCCTTTGGGCTTAAGTATAAAAATCTCCTCACCCATTTTATCATCCTCTAAAATAATCTTGATATGTCCTTTCCAATTGAACACTAAATCTCCCTTATCTACGCCATCTTTATAGATATCTACACCTGTCTTAAATACGCCTTGTGGTTTTACTTCAATAGACCCCGCACTATTTGAAATGGTAGCCTTATTATAATTCCATTTAGCGTAATTTAAACTAGTAACTGTTTCCCCATCTTTTAGCAGATAATAATTCTGCTTATTCTTTTCTATAAAGTATCCCATATTAATCTGGTTTGAGTTCATTAAACAAAACCTCTCCTTGAAATTCTAGCTTTGAAATATGTCTGACTTGATTATTCCAATCTAAGGGTGTCCAATATTTTGGATATTTCATCACAACTTGATGACCAATCAACCTATCCTTCAAATCATCCAAATCAAGCCCATACTCTAAGCCTCTATTGATGTAGAAGCGCCTATCATCTCCCTCCAACTTTATAACCACATCATGCACACCCCCTTCAAAAACAAATCGAACTGTACCTGACACAGGAATAGCTTCATGTTCTTGTACGATAGGTACAGGTCGAAAAATAGCCACTGCTATGACTAGAAAAACAAGTCCTAAGCCAAGAATAAGCCTTTCAATGATTTTCATATTAATTATTTAGACTAAATGAATCCTTCCCTCCATAAAAGTCTTTGCTTGCCCACTAATCCATACGCTATCCGTCCGAAGCTCTACATGCAAAACCCCACCCCTATTCGATAGCTGCTGAGCAAGCATTTTTGACTTACCTAATCGGTCTGCCCAAAAAGGGGTTAAAGAACAATGCGCAGAACCTGTTACAGGATCCTCCAAAATAGAGGCTTGTGGCGTAAAGAACCTAGAAACAAAATCACAGGAATCACCTGCTGCGGTAACTGCTACTCCCCCAGGATCAATATTAATCTCATCCAAGGTTCTTTGATCCACCTGGATATCTAAGATGTCCTGCTCTGACTCATAAACTAAAACATAGTCCCTCGATTTATAAACCTCCTTTGGTTTAATACTTAGCGCTCTAAAAATATTATCAGGCAAGGTGGCAGGTACAGGTGGTCTAGAAGGGAAATCTAAAGTATACATTGCTGCACTTTTTCGAATGGTTAATACACCGCTGACACTTTGAAATACTAATTCCGCTGAAGGCCAATCTTCATGCTCAAAAACACAATGGGCGGCAGCTAAAGTAGCATGACCACACAAATCCATCTCAATCTCAGGAGTAAACCAGCGAATGTGATAACCTTGATCCTCTTCAATTAAAAAAGCAGTCTCTGCTAAAGCATTTTCCTGCGCAATCTGAAGCATTAAATGATCTGCTAACCAGGTATCCAAGAAAACTACTGCAGCAGGATTCCCTTTAAATAACTCTGAAGTGAAGGCATCAACTTGATATATTTTATAGTGTGTTGGCATCATGGTCTTTTAAAAAATGTAGCCTGTGCATAATCGAAATCTCCTCGTGTGCCTACTCCTTCCACATACAGCCCCAAATAAGCTCCAGTATATCCTTTACTGATCCATTGGTCTGCTCTACAGCTATACAATGGTATTTTTTCTCCTTCCTGAAGACCATAAGATAATTGATAGGTATCAGCCCAAGAATCTATATAAAACCAAATGGGACCTTGCTTATATTCCATTTCCTGTTCAAAAACTAGTTCCTTGGTTTTATCTCGACTTTTAGCCCAAACTTGGACATAATTTTGATTACCCTTTTGAGTCATCGTTAGCAATAAATAATTATCATCCTTTTGAACAAGAGCAGTACCTACTTGACCATTTGCTTTCAAACGAATAGCATCGATTTTGACCTCCCAATAAAAATCAGATTGCGCTTGTCGCACTCCCACCCAAGAACTACGACCTCTATGCTGGAAGCCATTTTGACCATGTATCCTTAACCTTCCTTCCTTGGCTTGACGCTCAAAGTATGATGGATCAGGCACTCGTCTAAAATTCCAATCTGGCCCCCAATCTTTAGTATTGAATTCATCTTTGAAACCTTGGATATTGGATAATCGTCGGTCCAATAATGGAGCTGGGTAGGATTTTTCAGCTTTACCTGTTGCTGCAGATACCACCGGCCAATAGTATCGTTCACTTTTCCATTCAAAGGGCTCTTGCTCCCATTGCACTGGAAACAAATGGGTTTCTCTACCCATATTCGACCCTCGATCTATATCCCCACGTACACCCAAACAAACCATTTGCCAGCTACTATCTGGTAACTGAATCAAATCTGCATGCCCTAAACTATGCACCCAATGGTCATAGCTCAAATGCCGAGCGGTGAATATCGGATTTCGATCATTAGGTACATAAGGTCCAGTAATAGCATCACTTACTGCTATCATGACCGCATGATTAAAACTCGTACCGCCCTCCGCTATCAATAAATAATACTTCCCATAAGCTTTGTATATATGAGGGCCCTCTGCCCAAGTACCTTGACAAGCACCACGCCACAAATAATGTCTTTCTCCTTTAAGCTGGAAGGACTCGGCATCTAATTCTTGCAGCCAAATTTCCCCTTCTCCAGAAAAATTTGGATTATCTGGGGCATGCGTACCAGTATACCATACTTTACCATCATCATCAAAAAAGATATCAGGATCAATTCCAGGAGCTCCCTCTATTACAATTGGGTCAGACCAAGGCCCTTCTGCTTTTTTCGAACGAATGATAAAATTCACAAAATCAGTTTCCTGATCTTGTTCCCGGTAGTATACATTTGTTGTAATAATATAAAACCAACCGTCATGAAAACGGATAGTGGGTGCATGAATCCCTCCATTAGTTTGAACATCTACTAAATTAACAGGACCTGTACACTGCTCCGCTCGATGCAAGCCATTCCCAGCCCAAGACCACTGAACTAGGTCTGTACTCTTGTGAATAGGCAAACCTGGAAAATATTCAAAAGAGGAATTGACCATGTAAAAGGTATCGTTCACTAAGCAAATACTTGGGTCCGGATATGAGCCAGGTAGGATAGGATTTTGGTAATAGTCCCCTTGACTAAAAAGACTAAAACATGGAATCATCAAAATAAGCCCTAGTAAAGATCTAAACATTTGCCTTGGTTTTACTTGAATATACAAAGTGCTAGGCAAAAAAATTAGGGAACAAGTCATCTTGCTCCCTAAATTTTATAGATTTTATCTTTTCACTTATTGGGCTTGCAGCCAGTTCTTTGCATTCACAAAGGCCTCTAACCAAGGAGAAACTTCATCCGCTCGACCATCAGGATAATTCGCCCAGTTCCACTGGAAGGTAGAACGTTCAATATGTGGCATCATCACTAGATGTCTACCGTCTGCTGAAGCCATCATAGCCGTATTATAATCCGATCCATTTGGATTACTTGGATAAGCATCATAACCATACTTGGCTACAATATGATACTGGTTCTCCTCCATTGGTAAATGGAATTTACCCTCTCCATGTGAAATCCAAACGCCCAAAGTTGATCCCGCTAAACTAGCCAGCATAACCGAATCATTTTCCTGCACCTGTACAGAAGTAAAGGCTGATTCGTGTTTACCCGAATCATTATGCAACATCCTAGGAATTTCCGGATGCTCTGGACAAATGAGATTTAGCTCCACGAACAATTGACATCCATTACAAATACCTACGGATAAGGTATCTGGACGAGCATAGAACTGCTCCAAGGCAGCTTTCGCTTTTGGATTGTACAAGAAGGAACCTGCCCAACCTTTAGCGGAACCTAATACATCTGAATTAGAGAAGCCCCCTACTGCTGCTAAGAATTGTACATCTTTCAAATCCTCGCGGCCACTGATCAAATCAGTCATGTGTACATCCTTTACATCGAAGCCTGCTAGATACAAGGCATTAGCCATTTCTCGTTCAGAATTCGATCCTTTTTCACGTAAGACTGCAGCTACTGGTTTTTTACCTGAATGTATTGGCTTTTTACCTGTAAAATGAGCAGGGAACTTGAAATCAAGATCTTGTTTCTTATAGTTTTCGAAGCGCTCTGTCGCTTTCTCCACGCCAGATTGCTTTTGGTCCAATAAATAAGAAGTCTTATACCAAATATCTCTGTACTGAGCTACATCTAAGGCTGAACTCCATTCACCATTTTTAAGTTCTAGGGTATTCCCTGCTACTACTTGACCAATTTTTGCAAAAGTAACTGATCCTGCATCCAATAATTCCTCCAAAGCTGCTACCTGTTCCGTCTGAATGATTAAACCAGCATTCTCCGCAAACAACATTTTCATTATATCCACTTCACCTAGGTCGCTCAGATCTATGCGAGCCCCCACTTGATTACTAGAAAAGCACATTTCCAACAAAGTCGTCACCATACCTCCTGCAGAAATATCATGACCTGCGGTGATATAACCGGACTTGATGGCTTCTTGTATAGTGTTGAATGTACGTCCAAAGGCTGCTGCGTCTTTTACATCCGGTGCTGCTTCACCTATACGATTCAAAGCCTGCGCAAAAGAAGATCCACCCAACTTAAACCCATCAGATGACATATCAATATAATAAACTGCATTACCTGGCTTTACTTTGAATACAGGCTCTACCACAGCCTTAATATCCGAGCAGTGTCCCACTGAAGAGATGATTACTGTACCTGGAGCTATAACATCCTCATTGGGATACTTTTGCTTCATAGACAAGGAGTCTTTACCTGTAGGAATATTAATCCCCAAAGCAATGGCAAACTCCGAAACGGCCTCTACAGCATTATATAATCTAGCATCTTCACCTGGGTTCTTACAAGGCCACATCCAATTAGCTGAAAGTGAAACCCCGCTTAGGGCATAATCAATGGGTGCCC
>CAJXMP010000112.1 GCA_913056515.1 uncultured Lewinella sp. | reverse complement strand
CAAGACCAATATTACTGTAAAGTTTGACAAAAAATTGGTCAGAGTAAACTTGAGTTATCGGGATGACAAGGTTTTTCAATTTTTGAAATAGCAACCTTGACCATCACCCCAAACGCAATAGGAACCCAAGACCAATGTTACTGTAAATTTTGATGAGGATTGGTCACCATATTTTTACGCTTATACGGGAGAATCTTCTCATATTCATTTTACAATTCCATTCATCAATACTCAAAGGTGATGATGAAAAACTAAACAAAACTAAAAAATGAAAAACCTATTATTTCTGATTCCTTTTGTTGGAATTATACTCGCTAGTTCATGTTCAAGTAATAACAATGAAATTTTAGATTTAGAAGATTTCAATGATACGCTATCATATGCTTTAGGGATTCTTGCAGCAGAGGGTGCAGGGGAACCTTATTTTTCTTCAATCGATTCTGAAAGATTAATCCAAGCTTGTCAAGATAATTTTGCTGATAATACCGAGGTGACCTTCGAAGAGGCTAGTACTCAACTTTCAGTTTATATGGGACAAAAACAAAGTAACCCAGAGGCTGAGCCAGAGGATTTACCAGGCTTAAGTTATGCAATGGGCGTAATGATTAGTTCTCAGTTGAAAGATCCTTCATTCAAAGAAATGAAAACGGAAGTGATTGTTTGTGCATTAAGAGAGAAATTGGAGCTTGATGCGCCAAGATTATCTTATGAGGATGCTACCCAGATTTTTGGTGAATATATGGAAGGCATCGAAGCTATGGAGGCAGAAGCAAACTTAGCAGAGGGTGAAGCCTTTCTAGCAGCAAATGCGGAAAAAGATGGTGTTATCGTTACTGATTCTGGACTTCAATTTGAGGTGGTTGAACAAGGTGACGGTCCAAAGCCAGCTTCTGCAGGAGCAAAAGTTAGAGTACATTATACGGGTACTTTAATTGACGGTACAAAATTCGATTCTTCTGTAGACAGAGGTCAACCAGCTGAATTTTATCTAAATCAGGTTATTCCTGGTTGGACGGAAGGCCTTCAATTAATGAATACTGGGTCTAAGTATAGATTCTATATTCCATCTGATATCGCATATGGAGCTAATCCAAGACCTGGTGGTCCAATCGGACCCAATGCTACCTTGATATTTGATGTAGAATTGATTGAAATCATTGAGTAAACCATGCGAATAGATATTATTTCTGTTCAACCAGAATTGTTGACTAGCCCATTTGAACATTCTATCATGAAAAGGGCTCAGCAAAGAGGAATCCTTGAGGTTGTCGTGCACAATCTCAAGGATTTTGGTTTAGGTAAGAACAGACAAGTGGATGATTATCAATATGGAGGGGGAGCAGGTATGGTTATGATGATAGAGCCTATCGAGAATTGTATCAAGTCCTTACAAGCGGAACGATCCTATGATGCTATTATATTCATGACTCCTGATGGAAAGCGCTATGATCAAAGAGATGCCAATCAGTTATCTTTAAAAGAGAATATCATCATCATTTGCGGGCATTATAAAGGAATTGATGAGCGCATTAGAGCGCATTATGTAACGATGGAGATTTCTGTTGGAGATTTCGTGCTTTCTGGGGGTGAATTAGCGGCTGCTATTGTAGTTGATTCAGTAGGGCGATTAATTCCTGGTGTGTTAAATGATGAAACATCTGCATTAACAGATTCTTTTCAAGATGATTTGCTCGCGCCACCTGTTTATACTCGTCCAGCAGAATATAATGGATGGAAGGTGCCAGATGTGTTGCTCTCTGGTAATCAAGCATTGATTGATCAGTGGCGATTCGATCAGGCGGTTAAACGAACTAAAGAGCGCAGGCCAGATCTCTGGGATAAATATGAAGGACAATAAACGGATCGATTTTTCGTATTGATAAGTGGTAAAACTTTACTTAATTGATGAGAGCTTACACTACACTATTTCTTCTTTTGATGATACCCTTTATTGGAAAAAGTCAGCATTACCTTTCGAATGGATCTTTCGAAGGTTTGAAACCACAGGATGCTACCATGCCAATAGGGTGGTTACCTTGTAAATTAGGTACTACGCCAGATATATTGCCAGGTCCTTGGGGCGTAATAAAAGAACCATCAGAAGGGGAGACTTATTTGGGATTAATTACTCGAGCTGATAATTCTTGGGAAAGTATCACCCAGCGTTTAGAGCAACCGCTTCAAGCCAATAAATGCTATAGACTTAAATTAGATTTGGCTTATAGTATACGATATCCAATGCATAATAAACCAATCAAACTTAGGGTGTATGGCTCACAGGAAAAATGTGCAGATTCAGTATTGCTCATTGAGACGGATTTGATTGATCATGTTGATTGGGAAGCCTACGATTTCTTATTCAGGACCGATGCAGTATTTAATTTTTTGATTTTTGAAGCTTTTTTTCCAGATGGTGAGCCCATTGGAGGTAATATATTAATTGATAATATTCAGCCGATCAAAGAATGTGGTAGGGCATAAAAAAATCCCGATGTCAAAACATCGGGATTTTTTTTATTGTTCAAATAAAGATTCTGCATCCCTAAGGATACGTTTCATATCCTCTTTGAACTTTTCTTTTTCGGCTTCTGTCTTTGGCATGTTTCTTTCCCATTTGTCTAGGATTTCTTCACTTTTGTCTCCAAGTGATTCCATCTCATCTTTCAAGCTGTCGTCACCAGATTTATCCACCTTTTCTTTCATTTTCTCTACAGCTTCCTTCATTTTGTCAATGGCATCATCATATTTCCCATCATCAAACTTTTCTTTCTCATCTTTAACAAGGTTTACAATAGACGAACCTACATCTTTAAATTCAGAGATTATTTTTTCTGATTGATCCTTTTCAACTTCAGTACCATAGAAGTAGTTATATGCAATTATTCCTACAACGAGTAAAAGGACGATTCTAATAAGGCTTTTCATAATATGTTTTGTGGTTAATGTATTTTGGTTTTGTAATTTTATAACGAAATATTCACCAAATAAAGTTTGTATTTGTGCTTAATATAAACTGAAAATTGGTCTTTTTCCTTAATTTCGCAACTTCAACAGGAATTTATTGATCACTGATCAAAAAAAATAGACTAACGATTATGGAATTTAATTCGAAGCAAATCGAATCCAGATGGAAAACTTATTGGGAAAAAAATAAAACCTACCAGGTTTCTCATGAAAGTACAAAGCCTAAATTCTATGTTTTGGATATGTTTCCGTATCCATCAGGGGCAGGCTTACATGTAGGTCACCCATTGGGCTACATTGCTTCGGATATATATTCCCGTTACAAAAGATTGAGCGGGTTTAATGTATTGCATCCTATGGGCTACGATGCTTTTGGACTTCCTGCAGAACAATATGCTATTCAAACGGGTGTTCATCCTGCTATTTCAACTGATGAAAACATCAATAGATATAGACAACAGCTAGATAATATTGGATTTTCTTTTGATTGGGATAGGGAAGTAAAAACCTGTTCACCAGAATATTATAAATGGACACAGTGGATTTTTATTCAGTTATTCGAGCACTATTATGATGTGAAGTCCAACAAGGCGGAGGCAATCAGTGCTTTAAGGGAATATTTTTCGGCTAACGGTTCTGAGGGGCACACTGCGTATTGTGAAGATCCTATTTCTTTTACTGCAGCTGATTGGGCTGCCTTTTCTAAAAAAGAGCAAGAGGATGTCTTGATGAATTTCCGTTTAGCATATCGCAAAACGACCTATGTGAATTGGTGTGAAGCCTTAGGAACGGTATTAGCCAATGATGAGGTGAAAGATGGCGTATCGGAAAGAGGTGGTCATCCAGTAGAGCGTAAGCCTATGCTACAGTGGTCTTTAAGGATCACAGCTTATGCAGAGCGCCTGCTGAGTGCTTTGGATCATTTAGATTGGTCTGATTCCATGAAGAAAATGCAATCCAATTGGATAGGTAAATCAACTGGTGCTAGATTATTTTTTGATATTAAAGACAGTGATAAAAAGATTGAGGTCTTTACCACAAGACCTGATACGATTTATGGGGCCACTTACATGGTATTAGCTCCTGAACATGATTTAGTCGATGAAATAACAACAGATGAACAGCGAGCGGAAGTTGAAGCTTATGTGAAGTATGTTGGTACTCGTTCGGAAAGAGATCGTATGGCAGAAGCCAAGGAAGTGAGTGGAGTGTTTACCGGTGCATATGCTATAAATCCTATTAATCAAGAAGCTGTTCCAGTATGGTTAGGCGAATATGTGCTGAAAGACTATGGAACAGGGGCAATTATGGCTGTTCCTTCTGACGATGATAGAGATCATCGATTTGCAAAGAAATATGACTTGAAAATTGTGGAAGTAGTAGATAAATCTGCTTTTGCTGATGCTTCAAGACAAGATAAGGTTGGTGTCATGATTAACTCTGGCTTTTTAAATGGCTTAAGTGTTAAAGCTGCCATCGAACGTATGTTGGACGAAGTAGAAAGCAGAGGGATAGGGGAGCGTAAAGTTAACTTTAGATTGAGGGATGCCATTTATTCCAGACAGAGATATTGGGGAGAACCTTTCCCTATAACATACGATAAGGATGGATTAACGATTCCATTGGAATTAGATGAATTGCCATTAGAACTGCCTGAACTATCAGATTTTCAACCAGCGGCGGGAGGAAAATCGCCATTGGCTAGAAACGAGTCTTGGGTAAATGAAAAGACAGGGTTGATCCGTGAAACAGATACCATGCCTGGGTTTGCAGGTTCTAGTTGGTATTTCTTAAGATACATGGATCCCAAAAACGAAACTGCTTTTGCGAGTAAAGAAGCCTTGGAGTATTGGCAAGATGTAGACTTATATGTAGGAGGTACTGAACATGCTGTTGGGCATTTGATGTATAGTCGATTTTGGCACAAGTTTTTGTACGATAAAGGATTAGTGCCTACCGATGAGCCATTCAAAAAGCTAATCAACCAAGGAATGATCCAAGGGGTGATTGAGTTCTTGTACTTGAAGAAGGAAAAGGAAAATGGACAGAGTGTATTTGTTTCTAAAGACTTGGTGGAGAAAGGAACAGAAGAGCAGTATGCCAAGATTCCTGTTTTTGTTGATTTCGTTACTGACTATGGTTTAGAAACGTCTCATTTAAATGCTAATGGATTAGAGCAATTTATCGCTTGGAGACCGGAGTATAAAAATGCGCGATTTGAGACTGCATCTGGTCCTTGGTCTGCTGGTCAAACTGAGGCGATCAAGTTTTATACATTATCAGAGGTAGGAAAAATGTCTAAACGCTATTTCAATGTGGTTAATCCGGATGATATAGTAGAAAAATATGGAGCAGATTGTTTCCGGATGTATGAAATGTTTTTAGGTCCTATTGAACAATCCAAACCATGGGATACCAAAGGAATCGATGGTGTTTCTAAGTTTATCAAGAAATTCTGGGGATTATTCTTTAATGAGGGAGGACTTCAGGTAGTGGATACAGAACCACAGAAAGAAGAAATGAAGATCTTACACACTTGTATTAAAAAGGTAAGTTCAGATATCGAACGTTTCTCCTTTAATACTTGTGTTTCTGCCTTTATGGTAGCTACTAATGAGCTAAAAAAGATAGGGTCTAACAATAAAACTGTATTGGAGCAAATGGTTGTTTTGATCGCTCCATTTGCACCGTTTTTGGCGGAAGAATTGTGGAGCAATTTAGGGCAAGAAAAGTCTGTTTTTGAAGCGAATTATCCAGTTTTTGATGAAAAATACTTAGTAGAAGATAGTATCAATTATCCGGTGTCTATCAATGGTAAGAAAAGGGCTGTAGCTTCCTTTGATGCCAATGCAACAAAGGAGGATATTGAAAAAATGGTTCTAGAACTGGAAGAAATTCAAAAGTGGATAGAGGGTAAAACTATTCGAAAAATAATAGTTGTCCCTAAGCGTATGGTTAATATTGTGGTTGGATAAGTATTTATTCTAAGATTCGGAATGTCGTTCTTCGATTCGCTTGATGTTGTTCTTCCGTACACTTAGAACAGACACAGTCAATATATGGTCTTGCTTTTCCATATCCTCGAGCTTCGATTCTGTTCTCATCAATACCAGATTCAATGAGAAACTCCACTGCTGATAGCGCTCTTTTATAAGACAGATTGGCGTTATAATCTTCATCTCCGCGACAATCCGTGTGTGAGGCCAATTCAATTCGGATGGCAGGATTTAATCTAAGGTTATTAGCTAAGGCGAAGAGGGTAGGTTCTGCATCCTTTCTTATTTCCCAGCGGTCAAAGTCATAATAGATATTATCTAAGGTGATTTCCATATCCGTGTAGATCTTATCTAAAACAATCTCGATTTCATATTTTTGTATTGGATTATTAGGGTCTTGTCCAATTCCTTTAGTAGAGAATTGAGCAGAATTACTTAAATAACCGTCCACTGAGCCAATGAACTCATAATCTGTATCTGGTTCTAGTTCTAAACTGAGTAAACCATCTGCTCCAATTTCATATACTTCATCTTGCCCTTCAATGACTCCACTTAATGGTTTACGTCCAAGTACTTTAGAATTTGGATTAAATGCTTCTTGATATACCTTTTCTAATAAATAGACATCAAGTATAATTTTGTATTCCACCTCAACAACGATCTCTGGCGTATCTATAACAACAGGCACGCGTTTTTCAAACTGAAAAACATCATCTTCTGCAGCGTTTCTAGATGAACTAAAATAACCCTTTGCTAGTACTCGATCATTCCCTTCAAAATAGGGGTCAGTGGCGTAAGCAAAATCGTCATAACCCGAATTAATAGGTGGTTTTAAGTTGTATGCTTGAGTCCAGGCCCCATTATTTAATCGATGCACTCTGAAAATATCTAGGCCTCCAAGTCCTGTATGCCCTTCAGAAGCAAAATACAAGGTATCATGAATGATATAAGGGAATTGATCGTTCTGGCTACTATTAATATTTCTGCCTAGTGTTTTAGGATATTGAAACTGACCATCCTTTTTTACAGAATAATAAATATCAAACTTCCCCCAACTGTTAACCATGTCTGAGGAGAAGAATAGGGTGTCCCCAGTACTACTCAATGCTGGATGCATAAAATTGGCTTCCTCATCTATTTCAGCTAAGAAGGTTAGTGGGCTAGGCTTACCCCATTTATCGCCTTCTTTTTCTGAAATCATTAAAGTGCAATAGTTCTTTTCTTGCCCTCTAATAACCGGACATCTGCTAAAAATCATTGTTTGTCCGTCAGGGCTTAGGGTAGGGGTTGCATCATTATAATTTTCTACTTCAGCAGGTAGCTCCACTGCTTGGGTTGAACCGGTAATGGTATTGTATTGGAAAATGGAAGAATAAGCATTTCCTGTCCAAGCATAAACGGCTAAATCATCTTCTTTCTTACTAGAAGTTTGAACTGGGAAGCGATCAGAAGTGAACAAAATTTGGTCCTTATTCAAAAAAGTGGTGCCATAATCGGCTTTGCCTGAATTGAATTCAGCTTCTGTTACGAAATAATCCTTTTGTTCTTTTTTCCAAGCTTTAGCGATTTCACAAGAGGCAATATCCCTACGATATTCATATGGAGATCCAATTTCAAAACCTAATTCTTTATAGCTTTGAATCGCTTCGTCATATCGTTCTGCTTGTTTTAATGTAATCGCCTTTTCTTTTAAGGCATCTGGCCCATATTGATAATCATATGCAATACCAAACCACTTGATAGCGGCATCTGGTGCTTTTAGGTTTTGATGGCTTTTTCCAATCAAATAGGCAATTTGACCTTTACGTACACGACTTTTCTCAGATTCATATTCATTTTCTAAAAGATCTACAGCTAGATCGAATTGATATCGTTCATAGGCTAGCTTGCCATCTCTTATCTTTTGATTATAGGTACAAGAAGAAATGAATATTAAAACAAGTAGGACTTGGACAGAAATAAATTGCTTCATTCAAAAGGACATTTGTATTGATAATTTAACGCTAAAAAAATCATTTCTGTTCTTTGGATAGCTTTCTTATGATTTTATTTAGAAATAAATCAGGAAAATTTGCTAGCCATGCGTTAAAAACGGGCTTTAAAATAAGTTATAGTGCTATTTCTGATTGAATAAGCTTTACGAGCTCTTCATCAGTTTTTTTTCTAAAATTGGTGACATCGATAAAGGATTGATGGAGGGTCATTTTATCATAAATTTTTTGAATAACCGATGAGGGTAGATTTAGTGGCCCCGCATACGATATGTCATGTACGAATCCGAGTTGATTGGATGTATTACTATTGTGTTTGATATTATTGAGTCTGAATTCATCAAGATTAAGCAGTTTTACTCCAAGCATGTTTTCTATTTCATCAATGTATTCGTGGGAAGAATATTTGTTTTGTAATGCTTCAACTAAGTGCTCGTTTTTGATTAATTCAATCAGTCCAGAATATTGTAAGCTTCTGTATTCTTCGTCATTATCAATAAAATGGGTATTTATTCCAGTAGCCATTTGAAGGTGGTATCCAATACTATCTCTTGAATTTGTTTGTAATGTTGCTTGATTATCAATTAACCAATTGGAGGATTGCAAGGCCATTTGATGGGCTTTTATATTCAAGTCATAGTCCTTTTGGTCATGTTGTTCTCTTTTGTTTTCTAAAAAAAAGGAAGTACTGATTCCAAGCAGAATAATTAGGAAATCCAATAAATAGGTTCTGGCCTTTTTTTGATTTGC